>NZ_JALPRS010000001.1:1812656-2114766 GCF_023630255.1 Pontibacter deserti
CCTGAAACTTAGCCAAGGGTGGCAACACTTTTGCTCCCGGACAGTTTCTAAATATACAATAATCTCTGTAACATGGATACAAAAACGACAGAAGGAGTGAAAGTAACAGTCACGACCAACTACCTTCCAGATTATTCCAGTCCGGTACAGCAGCACTATGTATTTGCTTACAAGATAACGATAGAAAATAACAGCGAGTTTACTGTAAAACTACTCCGCCGCCACTGGTACATACACGATGCCACCGGCACGATGCGCGAAGTAGAAGGCGAGGGTGTTGTAGGCCAGCAGCCAACCCTGGAGCCCGGAGAATCGCATGAATATGTGTCGGGGTGTAACCTGAAAACGGGAGTTGGAAAGATGCTGGGCACTTACCTAATGGAGCGCCTGGTAGACGGGAAACAATTTCATGTATCTATACCTGAATTTACCCTGATCGTGCCTTACAAGCTTAATTAAGGGTTTAATTGCTAGATTATTTGTTGATTGATTAGTTATACTTTATGGTCTCATCCACAATCAGTTAAAATTAACCTGCAGCAGTTTAGCCATTCAATAATTTAAAGATTCAGCTCCACCCAGTGTCTATCACCCAACAAGCCTTGGAGTACCTGCTTTACAGGGTCAGATCATTTAAGCTGCATGGTGTGCATTCCCCTTTCGTGTTTAACCTGTACAACCAGGTTATACTTCACAATGGCGCTTTTTATGCTTATCCGCGGGTAGAAGCCGTTCGGGAGGATCTCCTTTTAGATAACAGAACTATAGAAGTAACTGATTTGGGTGCTGGTTCTAACACTATAAAGTATAAAAATCGAAAGATTTCTGACATTTCCCGCACATCTCTAAAGCCTGCAAAGTATAGTCAGTTACTGTTCCGGCTGGTTAATTATTATCAACCCAAGTATGTATTTGAATTAGGCACCTCGCTGGGAATTACAACTGCTTATTTAGCTGAAGCTGCCCGTAAAGCGCATGTTTATACTTTCGAAGGATGCCCTAACATCGCAAAAGAAGCAAAGAAGAACTTCGATTACCTGCACCTGCGCAACATTACCCAGATTAGCGGCAACCTGGATGAAACGCTTAAGCTGCAGTTAGAACAAATCCCGCAACTCGATTTTGCTTTTTTTGATGGTAACCACCGCTACGAGCCAACCATGTACTACTTTGAACAATGCCTGGCTAAAGCGCATGAAAAAAGTGTGTTCGTGATAGATGATATTTATTGGTCTTCTGAAATGAAGCGTGTCTGGCAGGAAATCAAAAAGCATCCGCAGGTTGGGCAAACTATTGATCTATACTTTGTGGGATTGGTTTTCTTCCGGACCTCTCAGCCTAAAGAGCATTTTACCTTAGCTTTTTAGATATTAGTACTTAGATATTAGTAGTTAGACTCTTTTATGCGCAAACTCTAATTACTAACATCTAAGTACTAAACTCCAATTTATATTACAGCCTGACGAATTCTGATTAACTTCAGTAGCAAGTCTTCCAGTTGGTCTAACGGCAGCATGTTCGCGCCATCAGATTTAGCTATACTTGGCTGCGGATGCGTTTCGATAAATAGGCCATCAGCGCCTACTGCAATGGCAGCTTTCGCTATTGTCTCTATTAACGCTGGCTTGCCACCTGTAACGCCTGAGCTTTGGTTAGGCTGCTGCAACGAGTGTGTTACATCCATCACTACCGGAGCGCCTGTCGCTTTCATTTCCGGCAGGTTACGGAAGTCTACCACCAGGTCAGAATAACCAAAGCTGTTACCACGGTCGGTAAGTATAACCTTATCATTTCCTGATTCGCGTACTTTATCAACAGCATAGCGCATCGACTCACCAGACAAAAACTGGCCCTTCTTGATGTTTACTACTTTACCTGTATTAGCAGCAGCTACTAAAAGGTCTGTCTGTCGGCACAGGAAAGCTGGTATCTGAAGCACATCCACGTACTCGGCAGCCATTGCAGCCTCATCCGATTCATGAATATCCGTAACAGTAGGTACATCAAAAGTCTGGCTTACTTTCTTAAGTATACGCAGTGCCTTTTCATCACCTATGCCAGTAAAAGAATCCAAGCGGGAGCGATTTGCCTTGCGGTAAGAACCTTTAAAAATAAGCGGAATCTCAAGCCTGTCAGTTATATCTTTCAGGCGTTCTGCAATCTGTAGTGCCATTTCTTCACCCTCAATGGCACATGGGCCAGCCATTAAAAAGAAGTTGCCGCTTAGTGTATGGTGTAGTTTTGGTATCTCGAACATAGTATAAGTTGATTGGTAACTATAGTACAAAAGTACACAATTAGAACCTGATGCGCTTACTTCTTTTGCAGGTTAATAAAAAGCTCACGCCCCTGCCGGGGTGTAATAGAGTTATATGCCCGCTCGAAATGTATAAACTTAAAGTATGGCTCAAAGTACTTTTTATACTCATCTGCCGATCCGCCAAACGGAGGGCCATCCTGGGTAAAAGTGGTATCGAACAGCAAACCCACCAACTTGCCGCCGGACACCAGTAACACCGCACATTTACGGGCATAAGCAGCACGCAGGTCCGGGTCCAGTGCACAGAAAAAGGTTTGCTCTATAATCAGGTCATACTCCCCTTTCAGATCAAAGAAATTCTGCAGCAACAAATGGTCTTTCGGGAAATCTGGCACCCGACCGGCAAAATGCTCTAAAGGTGCCGGTGCTACATCCGCAACGTATACGTGTGTAAAGCCCTGCTCAAATAAATATTCAGCTTCATAAGCATTGCCACAACCCGGAATAAGTATCCGCAGCTCTTTGTTTGTCAGCTGATCAAAATATGTCTTCAGGGGAGTCGTTATACTTTGGGTATCCCAACCAGTCTGTTTATTCTGATACCGTTGCTGCCAGTAATTTGCGTTAAAATCTTGTTTCATGAGGTTGAGATATATAATGCAAAAGTCTTATATTTGATACTTATAGAAAGCCTAAAGTATACACATTGGCTTAAAAACAAAAAACAATCTATACTTATGTCGACGAACACACCCGAGAACAGAGGTAACAAAAAACTCTTGATTGTAGGTTTTATCGTAATCCTGACCAGTATAAATGGTATCCTGCTTTACATGAACTACCAGAAAAAGGAGAAAGCGGAAGAGCAGGAGGAAGTGATTCGGGTGAAAAACACGGAGTTAGAGAACCAGATTAAAGTATACGAAGCCCTTAAAGCTGATTTTGAACGCCAGAGCCAGGAACTACAGGCGATGGGTCTTGAGAATGATTCGCTTGAGTCTAAGATTGCTGCCATTACCGCCGACCTGGAAAAACTACGTGGTTTCCGTACCAGCAGCTACAGCCTGGCCGACCAGCGAAAGTTCCGAGAGAGAGCTAAAGCTTTTGAGCAGCAGCTGGTTGAAAAAGACAGAGAGATTGTGAAGCTGAAAGAGGATAATGAGGTATTGTTTACAGAGAATACTTCCCTGAAAACAACACAGAACAAGCTTTCGGATAGCCTTACCACCATGAAGTCGACAAACCAGAACCTGACAGAAAAGGTAAAACTGGCATCGCGACTGGAAGCCAAGAACATCAGCGTAAACGTGGTGAACCAGCGTGGCAAAGAAAAAGACGACAACGATAATGAGTTCAGAGCCAAAACTGTAGACAAGATAAAAGTTGCTTTTAACCTGGGCCAGAACGACGTAGCTCCTAAAGAGCCTAAAACCATTTACATGCGCCTGATAGAACCAGACGGAGCAGCTTTATATAACCTTGCTACGGGTGCAGGTACGTTCCAGATTGATGGCGAAGACATGTACTATACTGCCAAGCGTGACATCGTTTTCGATAACACGCAACAGCAGGTAAGTTATGTATATGATAAAAATGCTGCTTATAAGAAAGGTCAGCATACTATAGAACTCTATGCTGATGGTTTCCTGATTGGCAGAACGTCTTTTATACTGAAATAAGAGACAGTTTAACTTATAGAAAAGCCCCTGCATCAGTAGGGGCTTTTTTATTTTAATGGACTTTATACCTTATTTCCTGCTAAGCCTTTAAAGTATAGCTATACTTCCCGGTAAGCGTACAGGTATAAAAAAAGCCCCTTCCTCAGGAAGGGGTCTTAGTCCATCGTTCACAAGTCAATAGCGCTAACAAACGTATAGTTTATTCAACTAGCATTTTTCTGTCCTGAATTACTTTAAAGCTTTCTACCATTCTCACCGATTCTGAGATGTCTTCTGTAAAGATGGCTACAAAAGAATCAGGTTGGGCATGCTCCAGAGCATAGGCAATAGCACGCATCTCTTCAGGTATAAGCTTAACTGGTTTTCCCGGGCTGGCATCTTCTATACCACGCATCAGGGGCTCAATTATCTCTTCGGCAGTTCTGCCACGCAGGTCGTTATCTAAACGCACAATTACTTCATGAAAAATATTTCCGGCTACCACACCTAACTCATAGAAGTCTTCTGTACGGCGGTCGCCTACCCCGGCAATAATCCCGACTTTATGGGTGGCTTCCAGGCTATCTACAAACTCTCCAATAGCCTTCATGCCACCTACGTTATGAGCGTAATCAACCAATACCTCGAAATGTGGGAACTTGAACAAGTTCATTCGACCCGGTGTTTTAGAAGGCGATGGAATAAATGTTCTGAGCGAAGTTTTTATTTCCTCAATCTCGAAATGAGAGATATAGCCTGCCAGCGTTGCCGCCAGAATGTTTTCAATATTGAATTTAGCACGTCCGCCAAAAGTTAACGGTACATCGGCTACGCGATCGATACGGATCTTATAGCTGTTCTTAAAGATGGAAATATACCCATTCTCAAACACAGCAGCCAGACCGCCCTTTGCAATATGCTTTAAGATGCGCGGGTTGTTCTCATCCATACTAAAGAAAGCCACTTTACACTGTAGCCCTTCAGCCATTGCATAAACCAGGTCATCATCGGCATTTAGTACAGCATAACCATCCGGGCTTACACTTTTCGGTATTACCGCTTTCACCTGTGCCAGCTCTTCTAACGTATGAATATCACGCAGACCAAGATGGTCGGAACTTACGTTGGTTACAATACCTATATCGCATTGCTGGAAGCCCAGCCCCGAACGGAGTAGGCCACCACGAGCACACTCCAGAACGGCAAAGTTTACAGTAGGGTCTTTTAACACAAATTCTGCACTAAAAGCACCAGTTGTGTCGCCTTTCTCCAGCAACTTATCCTGAATGTATATTCCATCGGTGGTAGTATACCCTACCTGATACCCTTTGTGCTTTACCATGTGCGCAATGAGGCGCGTAGTAGTTGTCTTACCGTTTGTTCCGGTTACTGCGATTATCGGGATTCGGGCTGGCCTGCCATGCGGGAACAGCATGTCTACAACAGGCTCTGCCACGTTACGAGGTAGGCCATATGTTGGAGAAATATGCATTCTGAAACCTGGGGCAGCGTTTACTTCCAGCACAGCACCCCGGGTTTCATTCAGGGGTATGGCAATGTCTGTAGTCATTATATCAATACCACAAATATCCAGACCAATGATTCCGGCTATGCGCTCAGCCATCAGTATGTTGTAAGGATCAACCAGGTCGGTAACATCAGTGGCTGTGCCCCCGGTGCTTATATTAGCTGTACTTTTAAGATAGATCTCCTCTCCTGCCGGCACCACTGATTGTGTGGTAAGGCCCATGTTCTTCAGCAGATTCTTGGTATGCTGATCGATCTTGATTTTGGTTAGTACTTTCTCGTGACCAATACCACGTCTCGGATCTTTATTCTCTTTATCTATAAGCTGTTTTATAGTTGATACGCCATCGCCTGTAACCATAGCAGGTGTGCGCTTGGCAGCTGCTACAAACTTGCCATTGATCACCAGTAATCTGAAATCGAAGCCGGTTACAAATTGCTCTACTATAACACCCTGAGAATACTTACGTGCTTCTGCAAAGCCTTTTTTTGCATCAACCAGATTTGTGATATTGATGGTGGCACCTTTACCATGATTACCGTCCAGTGGTTTAGTTACCAACGGGAAGCCAAGCCAGGTGGTAGCACGGCGTAGTTCTTCGTGTGAATAAACGGTAGTACCTTTTGGTACAGGTATACCGGCATCGCTTAACAGATCTTTAGTGGCATTCTTATCACCGGCAATTTCTACAGCAAAGCAGGCAGTGCTACACGTCATGGTAGCCTGTATACGCTTCTGATACTTTCCGTATCCTAGTTGTATCAGCGAGTGCCGGTCCAGGCGGATATAAGGTATCCCGCGGCTTACTGCTTCTGAAACTATAGAGTAAGTACTTGGCCCGAAATATTCGTCTTCACGTATCTGGTGCAGGCGCTCCAGGTCATCCCATAACCTATACTTATCACCTTTTATAAGTGCCTCTGAAATACGAACGGCTGCATGGGCCGCATGTTCTCCTGCCCTTTCTTCCTGGTACGAGAAAATTACAAATACATGGTTCTCGTCGCGTGATGGGTAGCAGCGGCCGTATCCACTTTCCATACCGGCCATTGTTTGTAGTTCCAGGGCAATATGCTGTACCACATGCCCGAAAGTGGTACCTTCTTCCACCATTTTAAAGAATCCACCTTCCACTCCTTCTAAAGACCGGTGGCTTTGCATGCCCGGAAACATTTTGCGAAGGCGGTTATTAAAGTTAGGGATATCAGAAGTTAATGTGTTTCCCAGTTCTACCAGATCGAGTTTGAGAACAATGATTTTAGGGTGTTTAACGGACCAGTAATTCGGGCCGCGCATTACACGTAGGTCTACTATTTTCATGTATGTGGTACTCGTAAAGTAGTTTTAGTTATATCAGCAGAAGTAACCTTAATATCACACCTTATTGTATTACAAACTCCTGTGCTTATTTCACGACTCAGAAAATGCAATTATGTGATCACTTGCATGGCCTCTGAAACTTATTTTGAAGGTTTATTTTGGTTTATGGCTTAGTTCATTACGATGAAACAGTACAAAAGATTAGCTTATAAATAAAAAAAGAATACTATATTTTATACTTACAGTTAAGTAACAGACATAGAGACAGATAAAGCAGGAAGGTGCTAAAACAGCAGATGGGTAGAGATAAAAACAAAATGCCCCAGCTACTTTAAGTATAGCTGGGGCATTCTAGTAAGAGGTAACGAGCGGATTCGAACCGCTGTAGCAGCTTTTGCAGAGCTGAGCCTAGCCACTCGGCCACGTTACCGTGATTGGGAGTGCAAATATACAAATCTGAGTATACTTGTCAAACTATAGAAGGTTATTTTTTAACATTAATAAATTTTTAGTCATGCTTATACTTCCAACCGTCTTGCTTTACCAATTAAGTTAAGTAACGAGACTATAAAATCAGGTGGGCTAACAGACACAATCTCCTTCGGATACTTTTTCATGAGCATCGACATGTAGGTGATTGTATTAAAATTTGGCTCAAGCTTTTGATGCCCTTGGGCCGACAGCCTTGCTACAACTTTATTTAAGTCTTTAAAATAGTTATCAAACTGCATGGCAGGAGAATGGGTATTGTATACTTTAGTGATATAATCGGTTGGGTTTCGAAAAGTATGGGGTATACCTGCAGGCACTGTTATTTCTTCGCCCTGGTGCAAATGATGCCATTCACCGTTAACATTAACCTCTATCTGCCCTTCAAGTACACGGTATGTTTCCTGCGCTTCAGGATGCAGATGCACGGGCGTACCATCAGCTTGTGGCAATATCTCCCACTCCATCTCCAACGACTGTCCCTTGGTTTCTTCTGCCGTACGGATTATCCGAAGAATCATTCCGATAGGGGTAAGATCTAGCGTTTGAGTAGGGTGCGGCATAGGCTCAGGTCAAGGGTTTGCAGAGTTAAAGCATAGTGCTGGCCTATAAGTATACTTTAAAGTATAAACCCTATATACCACTTCCTTAAATATACTATTTTTTATATAAATTGTTACAAAATATAAATTATAGGTATAAAAAAAGCCCCGGATCGCTCCGGGGCTTTTTGCTATGTAACAAGCTTATTACTAAGCGTTGCTCTCTTCTTCAGAAGCTTCTTCGTCAGAACCTTTTGCTTTTTTAGCAGCAGCTTCTAACTTTTTAACACCAGCTTCTTTCTCATTCTCCATCATTTGCTCTTTCAGGGCAGAAAGGGCATCCAGGTCGCCAAGAGTAGATTTGTTTTCTACTTCTTTTGGAGCCTTAGGAGCTTTCTCTTTCTTCTCACCAGCAACTGGAGCTTTCTTAGTAGCTTTCGCTACACGGGCTGCATCAGCGCTTTCAGTGTGAGTAGCTGTATGAGAAAGGATGATCTTACGATCTTCTTTAGAGAACTCAGTTACTTTAAAGTCAAGGCTCTCGCCTGCTTCAACCTGAGAACCGTCTTCTTTCGTTAACGCTTTAGGGAAAGCAAAACCTTCGATACCGTAAGGCAACTCAAGAACTGCACCACGCTCAGACTTCTCGATTACAGTAGCTTTATGTACTGAACCGATGTTGAATACTGACTCGAAAGTATCCCAAGGGTTCTCTTCAAGCTGCTTGTGCCCTAATGCAAGTCTTCTGTTAGGAACATCAAGCTCCAGAACAACTACATCAAGGTTTTCACCAACTTTAACAAACTCAGATGGGTGCTTGATCTTCTTAGTCCAGGAAAGGTCAGAAACGTGTACAAGACCGTCAACACCTTCTTCAAGCTCTAAGAACAGACCGAAGTTAGTAAGGTTACGAACTACGCCAGTGTGCTTAGTGCCTACTGCATATTTCGTTAACACATCTTCTTTCGTCCATGGATCTTCAGTAAGCTGCTTAATGCCCAGAGACATTTTGCGCTCTTCTCTGTCAAGTGTCAATACAACTGCCTCAACCTCGTCGCCTTGCTTAATGAAGTCTTGTGGGTTGCGCAGGTGCTGAGACCATGACATTTCAGAAACGTGGATCAGACCTTCAACGCCTGGCATAAGCTCAAGGAACGCGCCGTAGTCAGCAACGTTAACGATCTTACCTTTAACTCTAGAACCAACTTCAACCTCAGCAGGAAGCGCATCCCACGGATGTGGAGTAAGCTGCTTCATACCTAGAGAAATACGCTTCTTGTCATCATCAAAGTCAAGTACTACTACCTGTACTTTCTGATCAAGATTCAATACTTCTTCCGGATGGTTGATACGGCCCCATGAAATATCTGTAATGTGAAGCAGACCGTCTACGCCACCAAGGTCGATGAACACACCGAAGTTTGTCATGTTCTTGATAACACCTTCCAGTACCTGACCACGCTCTAAGTTGTTCAGGATAGCTGCACGCTGCTGCTCCAGGTCTTTCTCGATAAGTACTTTGTGAGATACAACCACGTTGTCGAAAGCGGCGTTGATTTTCACAACTTTCACTTCCATTTTCTTACCTACAAACACATCGAAGTCGCGGATTGGCTTAACGTCGATCTGAGAACCTGGTAAGAACGCTTCAACACCATAAAGGTCCATGATAAGACCACCTTTGGTTCTTCTCTTAACAATGCCTTCAAGAATAGTATCATTCTCAAGTGCATCGTAGATTTTAGCCCAGGCAGAAACGATTTTCGCTTTCTTGCGAGACAAGATAAGCTGACCGTTTGGATCTTCCTGGTCTTCAATAAATACTTCAACTTCGTCACCAATTTTCAGATCAGGCATGTCTCTGAATTCTGAAGTAGCAACCAAGCCGTCAGATTTGAAACCGATGTTCAGGATCACGTCACGATCAGTGATACCAACAACAGTTCCTTTAACAACCTCCTGCTCCTGTACGGTAGTCAGGGTGTCGTCATACATTTTTTCCATTTCGGCTTTCTCTTCTTTGCTGTAGCCACCGCCGAAACCTTGAGACTCAAACTTGTCCCAATCGAAATTTTCTGGAGAATTACTCATATTGTTCTGTTGCTCTGGAGAAGCCACCGGCTTAGAGCAATGGGCCGGTTTGGTTTAGTTTTACATTTCCTGCTGATTTACAGGTCCATTCACCTGAATGAGCCGCAAAAGTAACTCTTTTTCAGATTAAAAACCAATGCTTATTAAGGGAAAGTATAAGTACTGTTAGCTAAAAGAAGTATAAGCTTAGGGAAAGTATAGATTTTATCCCCATCCCGGCTTCCTGATTATAGTTCTATAGTTGGTGTTTTACTTACCCCACTCCTCTCTTGAGATGCGACTTACAGCAAGACCATGATTGCATTTATAGGTCTATAGTTACAGTCTATGGGGAACAAGTCACGGCGTTTACTTTCAGTATTTTGCCAGGATCATTAAGCGAAATGGCTGGTTTAGAATTTAATCATCCGCTTATAATTTTACACTAAAGCTATACTTTACACCAACAAGTAATACTTACTGGTTTACTATACTTTATATATAGCAAACTAAATATTTTAGCACAGCTATAGTTACATTATTCCTTCACACCCAGGTACATTCCCCAATCCTGATTAGCTGGTGTTAGCTGCATTTTAAGGAAATACTGAAGGGATGGCTTTATAGGTTTTTGCATCAGTTTCAGCCCCGCCTCTTCCGGGGTTCTGTCGCCTTTCCGGATGTTGCAGCGGGAGCACGCCGTAACCAGATTCTGCCAGTTACTCCCTCCTCCCCTGCTTCTGGGCAACAGGTGATCTAAGGTCAGGTTCTTTACAGTACCGCAGTACTGGCAAGTATAGTTATCCCTACGCATGATGTTATGTCGGCTTAAGGCAATACCATGGTAAGGCACATGCACATAGCGCTGCAACCGGATAACAGACGGAACGGGATATACTTTGGAAATAGTGTGGAGCTGCTCAGTTTCCGATTTAGTCACCATTTCAGCTTTATCGAGGTATACGAGCAGGAAGGCCTTGTGCACCGAGCACACTGCAATGGCACTGAAGTCCTGATTAAGGATGAGAACTTTGTCTTTCATAGGTTGCACACTGTACTGAACTATAAGCTTCTACGGAAAAAACCGGCAGCTTACGGTAAAGTTCAATGGAAATAGCAGCCTATGCCTGAAAAATCCGTTTTATGATGCGAAGTTTATGGGAATAGCGTTTGCGGTCGGCGTTATAAATGCCATTATGATCCAGGGTATCAATACGCACTTCGCCACTGGCATGCATTATCTTCTGATCTTCTAAAACGATGCCTACGTGTATAATACGCCCTTCCTCATTATCAAAAAAGGCAAGATCGCCGGGTTGGGTCTGGTTCACAAAATGTACTTCTTCGCCACTAGTAACCTGCTGGTAAGCATCGCGGGGCAGCTGCACGCCACAGATACCATATACCTGTTGGGCAAAGCCTGAGCAGTCTATCCCGAACACTGATTTACCACCCCACAGGTAAGGTGCCTTCATAAAATTATGGGCTACTTTAACCAGTTGGGCAGTATTAGACTCTACGCCAGGGTTAGAAGCACGGCCGCTATAATGGTACATCTGTTCGCCAATGCGCACGTTGATACCATCAAAAAAAGGCAGATAAGCACCTATACCTACTGGTATGCGCCCATCAGCATTACTTACTATCTGCACCAGGTCCAGAGCGCGCGGGTGTTGTGCTTGTTTCCACTCCTGGTAATATTCTTTTGAAACCGGCGTATGCTGATTCTGGTCAACCCAGCCTTGGTAACCATCTGTGGCTAGCTGTATGCGCACCCATTTCTCCTGGCGACTTATGATCTCATAGCACTCCCCAAAGAGCAACTGTGTTACCAGTTCGGCCCTGTTAGATGGTTCGGCGCGCATCGGCACCAGGCTCAGCATACTTATTCCGTAGTCCAATTTCTTTAATTTTGAATGAGTGAATTTTGAATAACTGAATATCTAGGAATTGAATTCTGAAGGTGTGTAGGAATTTAAATATTCACTCATTCACTCCGTCAAAATTCAAAATTATTAATAGCCACTTCTGTCCAGCTCGCGTTTGATGTCTTTGGCTTTGATGTCTTCGCGCTTGTCGTATAGTTTCTTACCGCGTGCAAGGGCAATCTCTACTTTGGCAAAACCTCGGTCGTTAATGAAAAAACGAGTTGGGATGATGGTTACCCCCTGCTCTTCGGCACCTTTCTCCAGTTTGCGCAGCTCCCGTTTGTTAAGCAACAATTTGCGCGGGCGCATGGGTTCGTGGTTATAGTGCGTACCTTCGGTGTAGGTAGAGATATGCGTGTTATGCAGCCACAACTCTTCGTTATGGAAAACACAGTACCCATCCTGCATGTTCACTTTGCCTTCGCGTATCGATTTGATTTCGGTACCCATCAGCATAATACCGGCGGTATACTTCTCCAGGAACTGGTACTCGAAGGAGGCCCTGCGGTTAACAATGTTTACGTGTTTCTGTATTCTGTCCTTGTCTTTGGCCATTTATACTTGCTTTGGTGCCAAAACTTTGGCTAATTTTTCTTTTTTCAAAATTTTCTGACCGGTTTCTCCGTCTGCTACTAACCTGTCTCCTACGCGGGCTTCATAACTGCAGATCACTTCGTGGCCGTTCACTTCTTTTAAAGTGGCAGTTATAGTTATAGTTTCACTTTCAAAAGCAGGTCCTTTATGGTTGATCGTCAGAAAAGTACCTATCCCTTCTTCATCCTTTTCTTTCATCTCCAGCACAAACAATCTACCGGCCCACTCCGCAGCCTGAGCCAGCGAAAATGTAGAGCAAACAGCATGTACCAAGCCATCCTCAAAACGGGCAAAGTCCGCAGCAGTTACAAGCTTCTGGTATACTTTGGTGTCGCCTAACTGGAAAGGGTTATGCATTTTTTATGAATCTGGATTTACAGGATGAATAGATTTCAGTTACTATCCTAAAACTATAATTTCATTCTCGGATCAGGGCTGGCATACTGGTCAGCGAAGTCTCCTTTAAGGTACTGGTAATGGGCAGCCATCGCAATCATACCTGCATTGTCGGTACAGTATTGGAAGGCGGGGATATACACATTCCAGTTATACTTCTTGGCATAGTCCTGCAGGGCAGCACGCAAGCCAGAGTTAGCCGACACCCCACCGGCAATCGCTACTTCTTTTATACCTAAGTCCTTTGTGGCCTGCACCACTTTCTTCAGCAAGGTCTTGATTAACGTATGTTGCACACTGGCGCAAATATCGTTTATGTTTTCCTGTACAAAGTTCGGGTTCTCCTTCGTTCTATCTCTCAGGAAGTATAACACAGAAGTTTTGATACCACTGAAAGAGTAATCGTAGCCGGGCATGTTACCCACCGGGAACTCGAACGCTTTCGGGTTACCCTGGGCAGCTGCTTTGTCCAGCATCGGTCCGCCCGGGTAAGGCAGGCCTAGCATTTTGGCAGTTTTATCGAAGGCCTCTCCTACTGCATCGTCGGTAGTTTGCCCGATGATCTCCATATCCAGGTGGTCTTTTACCAACACGATCTGGGTATGGCCACCGCTAACGGTCAGGCACAGGAACGGAAAGTTTGGTTTCGGGTCTTCTATAAAATGGGCCAGAATGTGTGCCTGCATGTGGTTTACATCGATCAGCGGGATGTTTAAACCCAGTGCAAACGACTTGGCAAACGAGCAGCCAACCAGCAAGGCACCTAAAAGGCCGGGGCCACGCGTAAAAGCCACTGCACTTAACTCATTTTTAGTTACATTTGCTGTGTTTAAGGCTTCGGTTACAACAGGTATAATGTTTTGCTGATGTGCTCTGGAAGCAAGTTCTGGTACCACGCCGCCATACTTTTCGTGAACGGCCTGAGTAGCAATTATATTCGACAAAACTTTGCCGCCGCGAATAACGGCTGCCGAGGTCTCGTCGCAGGAAGATTCAATAGCTAAAATTGTAGGTTCGGTCATCTTTTGGAAAAAGAACAGTCCATAAATTACTTCAAAGTTATAGGAAAAGCTATTCTTAAAATAGTTTTGGGGCTGTTTGCATTCCTTTTGTTGCTATTTATACTTGTTTTTTTTGCTATCCGCATACCTGCCGTTCAGACTAAAATAGCCCAACGCGCCGCTACCTGGCTCTCCGAAGCTACAAATCATGATGTATCAGTAGGCCGTGTCGACATTGAGTTTTTCAGTAACGTGATTCTGGAACGGGTACAGGTACGCGACTATAAACAGAACGAGCTCTTCTACGTTGGCCGCATCGAAGCCGATATTGCCGCTTTCTCAATCCTGAACCCGAACTCGCTGAGTATAGCCACCCTGGAGCTGCAGGAGCCACGCGCCAACCTGGTATACTATCAAGGATCAGATACCCTGAATGCCGGTGCCTTCTTCAGCGCTCTCAGCGATCTGTTTGTAAAAGACACCACCAAAGTTTCCAAACCCTTTAAGTTCGACCTGCAGGAGCTTATACTTAAGAACGGCCGCTTTACTTACGACGATTTTAACAAGCCACTATCTGAGCATGGCATGGACTATGCCCACCTGACCGTGGACAGCATTTACGGCCATTTCGATGAGCTTGTACTTGCTGATACGTTAAAAGCCAACATCTCCAACTTCAGCGCCATCGAGACACGCTCCAATACCAACCTGCGCCGCCTCGATACAAAGATGACCTATTCCGCCACGTTCTGGGAATGGGCCGACCTGAATTTAAGGGTGCAGGATAGCCATGTGCGGGACTATGTGCGTTTCGACTTCAAACGGTTTGGCAACTTCAGGAATTTTAACGACAGCGTTACCATGACGGCCAACCTGCACGATTCGTACGCCTACGCCCGCGACATCTCCATATTCACAACGCTGCTGAAAGGTTATGAGAACGAAGAGATACAAATAAACTCCATCAACTATAAAGGAAAGGTATCAAACTTTAAAGCTGATAGTGTTGATCTTAAGTATGGCCAGAACACGCATATAGTAGGAAGTATAAGTGCCGATGGATTACCAAACGTACGGGAAACTTTCGCCAACCTGAAACTGCAACCATCCACGATAGATGCCGACGACATTAAACAGTTCCTGCCACGCGATGCTTATGAAGTTGTAGATCGTTTGGGAATCGTAAAGCTGGATGGCCGTTTCCTGGGTTTTTACAACGACTTTGTAGCCAACGGTAGTTTTGTAACGGCTCTGGGCAATGTTCGTTCCGACATCAACTTAAAAATAGACGACGACAAGCGCAGCTCCTCTTATAAAGGATTTGTAAGCACCAACGGCTTTAACCTGGGCAAACTCATTAACCGCACCGACCTAATCCAGACCATTTCGATGAGCGGTAAGGTGGCCGGATCGGGCTTTACCCTGGAGGACGCCAACGTAGATATGGATGCTACTATCCGGCAGCTATACTTTAAGAACTATAACTATCAGAACATAGTAGCCAACGGCAACCTGAGCCGGCAGAAGTTTGTAGGTGAAGTCTCTGTAAACGATCCGAACCTTGTAATAGCTGCTGATGGTGAAATTTTCCTGAACGATGGCGAGCAGGCTTTTAATGTTATGGCGAACCTGCAGAAGGTAGACCTTAGAGCTCTCGGCTTATCCAAAGATCCGTTTACCGTCAGCGCCAACGCTAACCTCGATTTCAAAGGCCTGCGCCTGGATGACTTTGTAGGTGTAGCCAGCTTTGCCAACGCAACTATAAATTATAAAGGAAAAGAGCTGGCCTTAGATTCACTTTATATTAACTCAGAAATTGTGGAAGGACAACGGGCGCTAAATCTTGTTTCAGATCTGGTAACCCTGAACCTGGATGGCAACTTTGCTTACTCTACGCTTATAGATGACCTGACCCAACTGGCAGAAGAGTATAAACTCAATTTTGAAAGTATAGATGCCGCCACCCAAGCCTATTACCGACGCAAGGCAAAAGGCGATGCAAAGGATTATGCCCTGAACTATACTTTATACCTGAAGGATGCCAACCCGCTTCTTCAGCTATTTGTGCCTGACCTGGCCATATCTAAGAATACAAATATTGAAGGTTCGTTTACGCATGGCAACACGGTTATAGTTAACATGTTCGGCACAATAGATACCATCTCCTATGCCGACTATAACCTCTACCGCAATACGTTCGACATTACTTCTTCTAAATTACAGCACAGCCCTGATGTGCTCGCAAGTATAATTTATACTTCGGAGCAGCAACAATTGCCAACTGCCGGCCAGACACAGGATTTTTACCTGGAAGGCATCTGGAGTGAGCGTAAGATAGACTTTGCCACCAGCGTGCGGCAGCCAGAAGAAAACAACCGCGCTACCATTACCGGCGACCTCAATTTCCTGGAGAACCAGATACAGCTGGTATTTGATAAATCTAACATTGTGCTCCGCGATATGCCCTGGGCCTTTACACCAGGCAACACTATAGTTATCGGTGATGCGGGCAGAACCATTAACTTCGAAAACTTTGCAGTAACCAACCAGGAGCAGGTAGTACGAGCAGCAGGCACTATTTCCGAAGACCCGAACAGCAGGCTTACCTTAAATGTAGAACAGTTTGACCTGCGCAACCTGAATACCCTGATGACCGAAAAGATTGCCGGAACGCTTAACGGGCAGATTGTGGCACAGGATATTTACAACCGTGCTCTGCTCAACATTACCGCACGTGTTGATTCCTTTCATTTGGATGACTTCCTGATTGGGAATATTGACGGCACAGCCAACTGGAACAATACACTGAAGCAAATGGTGGTAGATGTGGGCATCGACAGGAATAACAAAAAGGTGCTGACAGTAACAGGTAACTATAACCCTAATGCCACCGAAGACCAGCTGGACCTGCTTGCCGTGATGGACCAGGCACAGCTCAAAATGGTAGAGCCACTCATCAAACCTATACTTTCTGACCTTGAGGGAGACATGGAAGGGCGTGTGCGTATACTTGGCAGGCTCGGTGCACCAATTCTGAAAGGCTCGGTGATGGTATCAAACGGGCAGTTTAAATTCGATTACCTGAACACCACTTACCACTTTAACGATCGTGTTTACCTTGGCCCGAACAGTATCAGTTTCCGGAATGCTCAATTGAAAGACCTGTTTGGCAACTCTGCAACTGTTACAGGCGGCATTGCCCACGACGGGTTCGAAAACATGGTAATAGACCTGAGCGCCCGCTACCGCAATTTCATGATACTGAACACAACGGCTGAGCACAACGAATTATATTACGGAACTGCCTTTGGAACAGGAACTGCCAGTATACTTGGTCCGGTAGATAACCTGCGCATAAACGTGGATGCCCGCAGCGAAGAGAACACCCGTCTTGTTATTCCCTTGGATAACCAGGAAAGTATAGCCCGCAAAGACTTCATTAATTTTGTTACCCGCACCCCGGATAGCCTGGCAGTGGCCGTAGATGATCAGAAAGTGGACCTGTCAGGCATCAACATGAATTTCAACCTGGATGTGACCGATGATGCTTATTTCGAGATCATTATAGATAGAACAACCGGTGACGTAATTCGCGGATCCGGCAGCGGCGATATAAGAATGACCATCGACACACGCGGGGACTTTAACATGTTTGGCGTGTTTGAGATCTCGAAAGGGGCATATAACCTGAATTTGCTGGAAGGACTGGTAACCCGCGAATTTAACGTACAGCCTGGCAGTACCATCACCTGGAACGGAGATCCATTGGGCGGCATCATGAACATTACAGGTAACTATACCCAGATGGCATCGCTGCCGGTACAGGAAACAAGCACCTTGCAAGGCCGCTACCCTATAACTGCCGTTATTGACCTGGATGGACCATTGCTTACGCCGCAGATTACTTTGGGGTTAAATTTTGACCAGGTACCTCAAACTGCAGAAACCGAAGCCTTGACGAGCGCCATACAAAGTGATGAAGCCGAGCTGAACCGGCAGGTATTCAGTTTAATGGTTTTGGGCAGATTATCACCACAAGGAACATTTAGCACAGTAGATGCGGGCTCCACGGCGGTAGGTGGTAGTTTGGGTAGTTTGCTCTCAGGCCAGCTAAGCAGCTTCCTGAACAGTATAGACAGTAACCTTGAAATTGATATAGGTCTGGGAAATATTGACCAGGATGCACTTTCGTCGTTACAGGTACGTTTAAGTTATTCGTTTTTCCAGGGCAGGCTGCGTGTAACAAGCGAAGCAGGTTTAGGTACAAGTAACGTAGTGGGCACCACAAGCGACAATAGTTACCAGGGAGACTGGTCACTGGAGTATTATATAACAAAAAGCGGTGAGCTACGCGGACGTTTAGAGTATAACACCATTCCGCGCGGGCTGGTAGACAGGCGAACAAACCGCCAAAGTTTTAGTTTACTGCATACCAAGCGCTTCGATAACCTGAAAGAACTGTTTATGAGCAACCGACGCCAACGAAGGCTCGAAGAACAGGAACGAGAGCAGATCATACTTGACTCCGACCCAAGACTGAACCTGGAACAATAAATAAAAGCCCTGCCAGTTACTTGTGCAGGGCTTTTTGTTTTACCACTAACTCCTTTCCTTATTTTTAAAATATATTCCTAATTTTGTATGGAAGGAGTACCTATGGCAAAGCAACACAAATCTGTTAAAAAGAAGAAGCTCGGAAATTACCCACATACCATGGTGGTGTTTAGTATCTCACTCGCCCTGTTCGTGATCGGGCTGTTTGGGTTGCTGCTCATCCACGCCAGTAAATTATCCGAAAAAGTGAAGGAAAGTATTGAAATGCAGCTTTACCTTGACAAGAACTTAACGGGCGTACAGCTTGCCAATATCCAGAAAAAATTAGCCGCTAAAGAATACGTGGCAGTAAAAGGCGATACGGCTCAGGTTCGTTTTGTTTCGAAAGAAGAAGGCGCCAAAGCCTTTTTAGAAGAAACCGGCGAAGATTTTATGTCCTTTTTAGGGGAGAACCCGCTGCGCGATGCCTATGTGCTTAAAATAAATGCTGATAATGCGACCTCTGCCCAGCTTAAGGGTATAAAAAACGACCTGGAAGGAATAGAAGGCGTGCACGAAGTACAGTATGTAGAAAGCCTGATCGAATCCATCAACACCAACATTAAAAAGATCAGTATTATACTGCTTGGCTTTGCAGCGATACTTTTATTAGTAGTAACTATACTTATTAATAATACAATAAAACTGGCCTTATACTCGCAACGCTTCCTGATCCGAAGTATGCAGTTGGTTGGTGCTACCGGTTACTTTATACAGCGCCCTTTCCTGAAGCGGGCAGCATGGCAGGGCGTTATGAGCGGGGTCATAGCCTCTCTACTTCTTTTTGGCCTGATGCAATACGCTTATACCCAGATCGAAGAACTGAAACTGCTCCGCGACGACGAGCAGACCTATATCCTGATGGGGGCACTACTCGTAATTGGCTGCATTATCGGGTTCCTGAGCTCTTACCGCTCGGTGCGCAAATACCTGCGCTTATCACTAGATGAACTATATTAACATGGAAAATAAAGACAGACTTGCCTTTGGCAGAAAAAATTACATCCTGATGCTGGTTGGCATTGTGGTACTGGCAATCGGTTTCATCATCATGACACTGGATACTGAGCAGTACGGACTTGGCTTTATGGGAATTACCTTAGGCCCTATCGTTGTATTCACCGGATTCATCATCGAATTTTTTGCCATCCTTGTAAAAGACAAAAACCACCACTAAATGAGCGTTTGGCAGGCTATACTTTTAGCCATTATTGAAGGACTTACCGAGTTTTTACCTATTTCCTCTACCGGGCACATGATCATTGCATCAGCCCTGATGGGAATAAATGAGTTACCGATTACCAAAATCCTGACAGTTAATATCCAGTTTGGGGCTATACTTTCGGTGGTGGTGCTGTACTGGCGCCGCTTTCTGCAAAGCTTCGAGTTTTATAAAAAGCTGCTGATTGCCTTTATACCTGCTGCCGTAATTGGCTTTGCGCTAAATGATGTGGTAGATGCCATGCTGGAGAGCGTAGTGATAACTGCTGTTTCACTGGTTATAGGTGGTGTGGTGCTGTTATTTGTAGACAAGTGGTTTGCTTACGCTGAAAAGACCTCTGTAAACTATAAAAATGCCTTCCTGATAGGTTTAGCGCAATGTGTGGCTATGATACCAGGCGTTTCGCGCTCGGCTGCATCTATTATAGGTGGTATGGCACAGGGCATAGATCGTAAAACAGCTGCAGAATTCTCCTTTTTCCTGGCGGTGCCTACTATGCTGGCTGCAGCTACGTACAAACTTCTCACAGACCTGTTGCAACTGGAAATATCCGATATCGTGAAATTCGATTGGGAGAAAATTCAGAATAGTTTTGAAATAATTACTCCTAACGACCTAAAGCTGCTGTTGATCGGTAATTTTGTAGCCTTTATAGTTGCCATGCTGGCTATCCGCTTTTTTATAAGTTTCCTGACCAAGTATGGCTTTAAGATGTTTGGCTACTACCGAATAGCATTAGGTATTCTGCTGCTGGCGCTGCTGGCATTGGGAGTAGATTTAAAAGTATAAAATGGCCTATAACTTTGAGGCAGGCGAAGTTCTGCTAATAGATAAACCGCTGACCTGGACATCGTTTGATGTTGTAAAGAAGGTGCGTAATACATTAAGGGTTAAAAAGATCGGCCATGCCGGCACGTTAGATCCGCTTGCCAGCGGTTTGCTTATACTTTGCACCGGTAAATACACCAAACGCATCGATGAGATACAGGCACAGGAAAAAGAATACACCGGCACCATTATACTTGGCCAGTACACCCCATCCTACGATAAAGAAACCGAGGTAACCGAAACTAAGGACATCAGCCACCTTACCCCTGAAAGTATAAAAGCCGCTGCCGAAGGTTTTGTTGGAACTATAGAACAAGTGCCTCCTATTTACTCTGCGGTGATGGTGGATGGCAAACGTGCCTACGACCTGGCGCGCCGTGGAAAAGCTGCTGAACTGAAGCCTCGTACTATAACCATAAAAGCATTTGATATCACTGCCATTGAAGGCGATGTAGTATCGTTCCGGGTAGTTTGCACCAAAGGCACCTACATCCGTAGCCTGGCTTATGACTTGGGTGTAAAACTGAATGTTGGCGGTCACTTGGGTTCTTTGGTTCGTACGCGCATTGGCGAGTATAAACTGGAAGATGCTTTGACCATAGAAGATATTCAGGAAATCAGAAAAGCACAGCTGGAAGCGAATGGAAGTAATTCGTGATATAGCCGAATTTCCGCAGCTTAGCTATCCGGTGGTTACCAGCGGCACTTTTGATGGCGTGCACGTAGGTCACCAGAAAATTCTTAAGCGTGTAATCGAGCGTGCCCGCCATAGCAATGGCCAGAGTGTGGTCATTACATATTGGCCGCACCCGCGCCTGGTTCTTTTCCCCGAAGACAACGACCTGAAGCTGCTTTCTACTATAGATGAACGCATTGAACAGCTACGCAGCTTTGGAATTGACTACCTGCTTATCATTCCGTTTACCAAAGACTTTTCGCGTACCAGTTCACGCAGCTTTATTACCGATATTCTGGTAAAAGCATTGCATACCAAAGTACTTGTGATAGGGTATGACCATAGGTTTGGCAAAAACCGAGAAGGCAGCTTTGAACACCTGAAATCGCACAGCAGCAAGTATGGCTTTGAAGTAGAAGAGATACCCCGCCAGGATGTGGACGACGTGGGGGTGAGTTCAACCAAAATACGCAAAGCATTGGAAAGTGGCGACCTTGAAACAGCTTCCAGCTACCTGGGCAGAAACTATACGTTAAGCTCTGTTGTGGTAGAAGGCAACAAGCTTGGCCGCACCATTGGTTACCCGACTGCAAACCTGGCCTTACCAGGCCCTCATAAACTGATTCCGGCTAACGGAGTGTATGCTGTATGGGCAACTATAAATGGCGAGCGCCACCCTGGCATGATGAACATCGGCATGCGCCCCACTGTAGATGGCACTCACCTTACATTGGAAGTTCACCTGCTCAACTTTAACCGCGACATCTATGGCGAAACGCTTACTGTAGATTTTGTAGCTCAACTACGCCAGGAAGAAAAGTTCAGCAGCTTGGATGCTCTGAAAGCACAGTTAGCCAAAGATAAAGAAGCAACTGAGCGTATCCTTTCTACTGTATAATTTCACCTGTTCTGTAACCGATTTCACCCAAAAAAGTAAAGCCATATTTCCATATGGCTTTTATTATATATAACTTACCTACCTATAGAACTATATTATATCGCTGTTTTGGGTATGGTGCTTATGTGTAGCAAAGCGAGGCATGACTAACCAAAGTAAAAGCTCATTAAATAACTATGATCAATAAAACTGTAAAAAATGCTCAGGAAGCCTTACAAGGTGTTCAGGATGGCATGACGCTGATGTTGGGTGGGTTTGGTTTGTGTGGCATTCCGGAAAACTCTATCCAGGAGTTGTTGCGCCTTGGCGTTAAAGACCTGACTTGTATTTCTAACAATGCGGGTGTTGACGATTTCGGAATTGGTTTGCTGTTGCAGAAGCGCCAGGTGAAAAAAATGATTGCCAGCTATGTTGGTGAAAACGCTGAATTCGAACGTCAGCTATTGTCAGGTGAGCTGGAAGTAGAACTGATACCACAAGGTACATTGGCAGAACGTTGCCGAGCTGGTGGTGCTGGTATACCTGCTTTCTTTACGCCGGCAGGATATGGTACCGAAGTTGGCGAAGGAAAAGAGAGCCGTGAGTTTAATGGCAAGATGTACCTGATGGAGACCTGGCTAAAAGCTGACTTCGCGTTTGTAAAAGCATGGAAAGGCGACACGGCCGGTAACCTGATCTATAAAGGTACTGCCCGTAATTTTAACCCGATGATGGCAACAGCTGGCAAAATAACTGTTGCCGAAGTAGAAGAACTGGTGCCTGCCGGCGAACTGGACCCGAACATGATCCATACGCCAGGTATTTATGTGCAGCGCATCTTCCAGGGCGAAAAGTACGAGAAGCGCATTGAGCAGAGAACGGTAAGACAGGCTTAAATCAGAAAGACATGGCTTTAGATAAAAATCAGATAGCGAAACGTATTGCAAAAGAAGTTAAGAACGGCATGTATGTAAACCTGGGCATCGGGATACCGACACTCGTGGCAAACTATATTCCGCAAGGTATTGAGGTAGTGTTGCAGTCGGAGAACGGGCTGCTGGGTATGGGTCCCTTTCCTACCGAAGACCAGGTGGATGCCGACCTGATAAACGCTGGTAAGCAAACTATAACTACACTGCCGGGTTCCTCTATTTTTAGTTCTGCCGATAGTTTTGGCATGATACGCGGTGAGCATGTGGACCTGACTATACTTGGCGCGATGGAGGTATCAGAAGACGGCGACATAGCCAACTGGAAAATTCCGGGTAAAATGGTTAAAGGCATGGGCGGTGCTATGGACCTTGTAGCATCAGCTAAAAATATTATTGTAGCGATGCAGCACACCGCCCGCGACGGATCATCAAAACTCTTAAAAGAATGTACCCTGCCTATAACCGGCCTGAAATGTGTGAAGAAAATTGTGACTGACTTGGCAGTATTGGAAGTAACCGATAAAGGTTTTAAGCTACTGGAACGGGCACCAGGCGTAACCGTGGAAGACATTCAGAAAGCAACAGAAGGCACTCTCATTGTAGAAGGCGAAATCCCGGAAGTGCAACTATAGTTGTTATTAAACCTATACTTTATAAAGCGCAGCCTACCATAGCTGCGCTTTCTTTTTTAACTTTGGTACTGCATGTGCATCAAGTATTCAGGTTCATAAATTATATCGAAACTATACTTACTGCACGTATACCTGTAGCATAAAAGCGAAAAACTTACCTATGAGCGATAAGAACGAAGAAAGTACAGAACATACAGAACACAAATTATTACTCCGCCAGCTCCAGCTCAAAGACTACAACGAAGTAAAGGAGATCATGGAAACGGTTTACTCCAATATGGGGGGCACCTGGACCAGGAAAGAATTCTCAAACCTGCTAAAAAAGTTTCCGGAGGGGCAGATATGTATTGAAGATAAAGGACGTGTAGTTGCCGGAGCGCTAAGCCTTATTGTAGATTACTCTGAGTATGGTGATAAGCACACATACGAGCAGATCGTAGACCGCGGTACCTTCAAGTCACACGACCCGGAGGGTGATACATTGTATGGGATAGACGTGTTCGTGCACCCTGACTACCGGAACCTGCGCCTTGGTCGTCGTTTGTATGATGCACGCAAAGAGATGTGCGAAAACCTGAACCTGCGTGGCATTATTGCCGGTGGCCGTATACCTGGTTATAAAGACTATGCCAATAAGCTAACGCCTGCCAAGTACATTGAGATGGTGCGTAACAAGGAGCTTTCAGACCCGGTGCTCTCTTTCCAGCTGAGCAACGAATTCCATGTGCGCAAAATCATGAAGAACTACCTGCCCGATGACAAGGATTCGCGTGCCTATGCCACATTACTGGAGTGGGTAAACGTATACTTTGAAGAGAAAGAAAAGCTAATTGGCGGTAAGAAAACCGTTGTGCGCATTGGTATTGTGCAGTGGCAGATGCGTGCTGTAAAGTCTCTGGATGATATGATGCAGCAGATCGAGTTTTTTGTAGATACGGTGAGCTCTTATAAATCTGATATAGTGGTGTTTCCGGAATTCTTTAACGCACCGCTGATGGCGCTAACCAAGGAAGATTCTCCGTCGGAAGCGATCAGAAGTATGGCCGAATATACCGATGAGATTCGGGAGCAGATGATACACCTGGCGCTGTCGTATAACATCAACATTATTGCCGGAAGTATGCCGGAGTACTACGATAATAAGCTATACAATGTAAGCTACCTTTGCCGCCGCGATGGTACTTATGACAAGCAGTATAAACTACACGTTACACCGGATGAGTCGCACTACTGGGGTATGCGTGGAGGCCATAAACTGAAGATCTTCGACACGGATATTGGTAAGATCGGTATCCTGATCTGCTACGATGTGGAATTCCCGGAACTGGCGCGTATGCTGTCGGATATGGACATGAAGATACTTTTTGTGCCCTACTGGACAGACACCAAGAACGCTTACCTGCGTGTGCGCCGTTGTGCCCAGGCACGTGCCATCGAGAACGAATGTTATGTAGCCATTACCGGTAGCGTAGGCAACCTGCCGAAGGTAGAGAACATGGACATCCAGTACTCGCAGTCTGCGGTCTTCTCCCCTTCTGACTTCGCATTCCCGCACGATGCTGTGGTAGCAGAAGCCACACCTAACACGGAGATGACCCTGATCGCTGACCTGGACCTGGACCTGCTGAAGGATCTGAACACGGCCGGCAGCGTGCGTAACCTCCGCGACCGCCGCAAAGACCTGTACAACCTGAGCTGGGTTACCCGCAAAGAGGATTAAAAGTATAAATTACTTTAAAACAAATAGTGCCACCTGCAGAATCTGTAGGTGGCACTATTTGTTTTAGGCACTTTCTGTTGCAATTATACTTCTGTAAAAAACATAGAGCCTATACAATATCGTTCGGTAATGCTTAGTTTTGCAAATTAAAGTTACCATCACCACATCTATGAGGGCATCCCTTGATCAACTTATCAGAGCAACAAAAAGCAGGTTCTTTTCTGATCAGGATGAACTTACCTGGCGGGCTTATAAAAACATTTTCCTGTCGTTTCTTTACAAGGGTTTTGGCGTTATAGTTGGCTTGTTGCTTGTGCCCCTTACGCTTAGTTACCTCTCCCCTGTTAAGTATGGCATCTGGCTCACTTTAAGTGCTATACTGCAATGGATCACCTTCTTTGATGTAGGTTTGAGCCACGGTCTCCGGAATAAATTTGCTATCGCGTTGCTCAACAAGGATGTACGTGCGGGTCGTATTTATACCAGCACAACCTATGCTACTGTTGGGGCAATTGCCTTTATACTTATTCTACTTGCTATCAGCTTCTATTTTTTAAACAGCTGGCACTCGTTTTCAAACTTGTCTTTTAGTTTAACTCCGGAAGTTCAGGATCTTCTGCTGGTAGTACTCGTATTTTTCTCAGTGCGTCTGGTGGCAAGCCTTATTTTCGCTTTACTTGCCGCGGAGCAAAAAGTAAGTGCTATCGGGTTTCTTGACCTGATTGTAAGTTCGCTGTCTTTACTGGCTATTTTTATACTTAAACAGTTTACCGAGAACTCTCTTTTCTGGGCGGGTGCGTCGTTAAGCTTTATAATTATGGTTGTGCCTTTTGTAGCAAACATCTGGTACTTCAATAAAGACTATAAACCATACACACCAGCGTTGAAGTACGTTAACTTCAGTTATGCAAAAGACCTGCTGACCCTTGGTGGCAACTTCTTTCTACTTCAAGCAGCTGCCATTATACTTTTCTCCAGCAACAACTTTATCATAGCTGCTTTATTAGGTGCAGAAGACGTTACCATTTTTAACATACCATTTAAGTATATGGCTATGGTTACGATGGTATCAGTTATCATTTTAAATCCGTACTGGTCGGCGGCTACAGAGGCCTATAAAGCGAAGAACTATAGTTGGTTTCAGAAGACAATCCGAAACCTTATGCTCTTCTGGTTGCTTATGGCTGTTCTGCTAATAGCTATGGTCCTGCTCTCTCCTTTTGTGTATGAAATCTGGCTTAGTGATAAAATAACTATACCTTATTCGGTTACTGCACTTATGGCCACATATGTAGGAGTATTGGCCTGGAACAATATATTTGTATACCTGATAAACGGCATTGGCAAGATCAGGCTACAAGTATACACCTACCTGTTTGCAGCCTGCTTTATCGTACCGCTTGCCTACCTGTTTATAAAAGAATTTAACTGGGGACTGAATGGAATCCTGATCGCTAATATTATTTGTATCTTGCCAGCCAGTTTTCTGATGCCACTGCAGCTTTGGCTGATCATCAGGGAACGGGCAACAGGTATATTTCTGAAGTAATAAAGTCAATTCTCTGTTGCTTAGACAAACCATAAGTAACATTGCAAATCAATAAAGCAGCTTTTCTCTTTTGACCAATATTGCTACATCGGTAACTAAAAACAGTATGATCTTTCTCTCGGAAGATCCGCCCCTAAAGAGAAAAGGACATGGCTTGTCTGTGCTTCTTTACAATATGCTGTCCGGTTTACAAAAGTATAATCCTGCTGTTGTTACTTTTATACCTTCCGCTGAGATTACCCGCACAGATATAATAGATGATGCTTCTTGGAAAGTACATATTTGTGATAACCTGCTGCATCGGGTTACAAAGAGCCGTTATTTCTCGAGTTCCAGTTTCCCGGTCAGGCTGCTGAACTTTCTGCTGCATTTGCCAGCCATCCTCAGGCTGGCCCGAAAGCAACCTGACGCACCTGTGTTAGTAAGTGTAGGTGCATCTGCCAAGCCTCTGGTATTTGCATCAATGTTAAAAAAACTGCTGAAGAACCCGGTGTGGTTGTACATTGTCGATGATTTTGAGATGATAAACGAGCTCAGCACAAACAAACTCGAGCACTACTTAACCCGCAAGTATACAAAACCTATACTTACCTCCGCCGATAGGCTAATTGTGATCAGTGAGGGTCTGAAACAAGTATACCAGCAAAGGTATAATGTTACTGCTGACGTGCTGTTGCCATGCTTTAACCCGGTAACACCTGAGGTAAAAGATAAGTCCGGCAAAAGCGACATCTTTACTTTTGTTTTTTCTGGTGGCCTGAACCTGCTTTACAACGACACGCTTAAACTTTTTGCTGATAAACTGCAGGAGTTAAACAAGTATAGCAGCAGGCAATACAAGCTTATCATCCAGACCTACTCTTCGCTCGAACAGTTCGATTCCTTAGGATTTGATGAGTCTGTTGTAAGTTACTGTACTTCCGCTGAACGTAGTTCTTCCCTTCCTTCTTATCGCGAAGCCGATTGTTTTCTGGTACCTTATACTTTTGCAGCGGCCAAACAGGACCTAGTACGAACATCTTTTCCGCAGAAAGTAGCAGAACTCATTCAGCTAAAAAGACCGGTTTTGTTTCTGGGCCCGGGCTATAGCTCTGTAGTCAGTTTCTTTAAAGAGCAGCAGGTACCTTATGTAGTAGATGAACAGACTATAAAAGCTCTTCCGGAAATCATTGCACAGATGGCCGCTTCAGAAACGAACGAAGCACTACAGGAGAACTATAGCCGCATTTATCAGAATCACTTTTCAGAGGTAAACGTGAAAAGAGTGCTTCTTGGGAAACAAACGTACGCGTAACTATGAAAATAAAGTTTTTACCCTACCAGCCTCATTGCTTTGCCTTTGGCGGTTTTGAAGTGCAGACACTAAGCACCCTGCAGGCACTTCAGGAATATGGCGTGGATGCAACAACCTTAGATGTGTGGGGAAGAGACAGCAACTTTGATGTGCTGCATTGCTGGGGTCTGGGCGTTGCGAACTACGAGAATGTTTTCTGGGGAAAAAAAGCCGGGAAAAAGGTAGTTATTACAGCCCTGCTCCCCTACTACGAAACTATACTTGAGAAAGCAAAGCATTACCTCTCGCTGGGAGTTTACAAAGCACGCCTTTTTAAAGAGATGTTGCAGGTTGTAGATAAAGTAGTGCTTGTAAATGAGTTGCAGGCAGATGTTTGTAAACGCTTGTTTGGGGTACCCTCGTCAAAACTGGAAGTTATACCAAATGTAGTGCAGCAGCTATACTTTGATGCAGGTAAATACACCGGTAGTCCGTTTAAGCAACAGTATAATCTTTCTGATTTTATACTTACAACCGGAAACGTGTGCTCCCGAAAAAACCAGCTTAGCCTGGCTCGTGCAGCAGTTAAAGCAGGTGCAAACCTTGTAATTATCGGCAAAGTAATGGAAGGCGAAGAAAAGTATAGAGAAGCGCTGGAGCAGTTTGTGCAGGCAAATCCAACTATAACCTGGATAAAAGGATTGGAACCCGGATCTGATGATTTAGTGAATGCCTATGCCGCCTGCGCTGCCTTTGCCCTGCCAAGTTACGTAGAGCAACAACCCATTTCTTTGCTGGAGGCTGCCGTTATGCATAAGCCCCTTCTTATCTCAGACAGAGCCTATGCCCATCAGAAATACTATACCAATGCCCGTTTAGTGAATCCTGGCTCTACAGACGAAATCGCCAAAGGTTTACAGGATGTACTTAACAATAGCAGCAAGTATATAGTACCTCATCAGTTTTTGCAGGAGTGTAAAGCCCATCATGTTGCTGAAGCTTACGCTGATGTTTACAAATCCCTTTACTAAGCTGGTTTGTTAAGGCACAACCACGTTTATTTAAAGTTAATTAAAGATAACTTTGTATTTTTGCCAGCTACTAAAGGTATAGCAGATTTAAATTTATCATCCTGGCAGTAAACACTTTACCATTACAAGACATACATGAGCAGAATTAAGGGAGGCTATAGATTACGAAATATTTCATCTGTACAAGCAGATGGGCTTCCGCTGGTGTCTGTTGTAACTGTTGTATATAATGGCCAGAAATCGCTGGAACAAACCATTCAGAGTGTACTGAACCAGACGTATCCGAACCTGGAGTACATTATAGTAGATGGAGGCTCTACAGACGGCACTTTGGATATCATCAGGAAGTACGAAGAAAGTATAGCTTACTGGAAAAGCGAAAAAGACAACGGTATAAGCGACGCCTTTAACAAGGGGATTTCGCTGGCGACCGGCGAACTGATTGGCTTACTGAATGCGGATGACTGGTATGAACCAGATGCGCTGGAAACTATAGTTTCGGCCTATAAGCCGGGAAGTGTGGTGCATGGCAACATGCAGTATTGGAACGAAGATGGCAGCAAAGGCTTGTTTTTTAAGCCAAACCAAAAGCTGCTGCCAAAAGAAATGACCATCAATCACCCAACGGTATTTATTTCCAGGTCGCTGTACGAGCAGTATGGCACGTTCAGTACCAACTATAAATTGGCCATGGACTACCACCTGTTGCTGCGTTTATACTTAGCATCCGTGCCGTTTATTGAAGTAGACAAAACAATAGCCAACATGCGCTCCGGCGGTTTTTCCGGCAACTGGATAAATTGTTACAGGGAAGTTTGCAGGGCAAAAAACGAACTGTTAGGGAATAAGCGCCAGAACCAGCTATTCTATACCTGGCAGGTACTCCGCCGAAGCATTTCAGAAACATTGGCCAACACGCCACTTTCTTTTATTAACCGCCTTTACAGGAGTTATTTTTCTCCTATGAAAAAAGCATAATCCTATACTAAAGCGCTTTTACAACATGCTAGCATTATCTATGAAAACCATCGCACCGGCTAAAACCAACATCTATTACCTGGCACTTCTGCTGTTAAGTATAGGGGCTATTTTCCTGAAAACTCCTAAATTTTATGGTGTAAGCATATCTGATGTAGCCGTACTTTTCACAATTGTGGCGCTGGTTTTTAACGGAGACTGGGCTGCTTTAAGACTCAAGAATTACCTTCTACCCGGGCTGATATTCTTATTCCTGTTATACCTGTTACCCAGTGTTTTTGTAGTTCCTGATAAGCTGCTGTTTCTCAAATACTTTACGCGTCTGGCAAAATCAGCTTTAATGGGCATGCTGGCGTATGTGCTCATGAAAAACCTGGACGAAGACCTTCAGTTTCGTTTTATTAAGTTCTTTTTCTATTTCGCCATCATCTGTATTTTAATTGACACGGTTTATTCGTTCATTTTATACTTCGTGAACCTGGAGCGAAACATGCAGTTCGAGAACAGCATTTGGGTCATTTATGCTGCCCTTAAAGCAAGCTTTTTATACTCCGAAAAAAACATGGTGGCGTTTACCATGTCGTTGCTAATGGTTATGTCCTGGAGGTTTTTTGATGGCAAATTCCTGTTTCTGCTGTGGTTGCTTACGCTGATCTTTTTATCCAGGAGCGGCATGGTGGTTAATACCTTACTGCTATTCTACTTCATAGGAGCTAAATTATTTAAGCCAAAGTATATGCTCATGCTACTGGGTACGCTGTTGCTTACTGTTGCTTTGGTATACCTGTTTAACATGCAGGAGCTCTTTATTAACCGCCTTACACTAACCCAGGACCTTAGCATGCAGGGCAGGCTGAACCTGCAAAAGATAGGTATAAATTTATGGCTGGAATCACCCCTGTTCGGTAAGGGGTTAAGCGGCTACGAACAGAATTTTGCCAGACACTTTACAGGAGGTGAGTATAATCCATACCCGCATAACCTGTTCATCTACATTTTGGCCGAGTTTGGTATAGTTGGCTTTTTACTGCTTGGCACCATTTTCTACCTGCTATACCAACGCTTAAATAAAAGAAAGTTAGGAATGCTGCTGGTAGCTTACCTACTCTTCGGCATTTTTCTATTCAACCTTACAGAATATCATTTCTTTTTCCTGGCCGGTGTGCTGGCAGCTTTTACCCCAAAACTAACACGCGTTGAAAATAGCATACATACTCCCGTCGTTAGCTAACCAGGGGCCAATACTGGTTGTGCGGGATATCGTACGATATCTTCACCAGTTAGCTGATATCACTGTCTTTTACTTCGATCCCATTCTGGAAACAACTTTTGATTGCCCTACCCGCCAGATAAGTATATGGGAAAAAATAGATTTATCCAGATTTGACATTGTGCACTCGCACATGTTAAGGCCGGATGCTTTTGTATGGCTAAACCGGAAACGTATAAAAGGGAAGGCCGTCAGCACCATCCATAATTATGTTGAAGACGACCTACGGTACCGCTACAACAAAGCTGTGTCAGTTATATTCTCTAAAGTATGGGATATCCTGCTCCGTAAGCATAACCTGCTGGTTACATTAACAGCCGACATGGAGGGCTATTACCGAAAGCTTTACAGGAACCAACAGATCTGCTATGTGCACAACGGACGCTTTGTGGATGTTGCGCAGGAAGATGTAAAACCAGTTCCGGAAGAAGATCAGATTTTAGCTTTTAAGGACCAAAGTATATTGATAGGCATAGCTGCCCTGTTAACGCATCGTAAAGGTATAGATCAGTTATTACATCTACTCCAGCGCAACAGTAAGTATAAACTGCTTATCATTGGCGACGGACAGGTAAAAGAAGAACTGGAACAACTAGCCCGGCAACTACAGGTAAGTGAACGATGCATGTTCCTGGGGTACAAAAAAGGTGCGGACAGGTATTACAAGTATTTTGATGTTTACGCAATGCCTTCCCGTTCCGAAGGTTTTCCGCTGGCATTAATTGAGGCAGCTGCTTATGGTTTACCAACTATCTGCTCTGACTTGCCTGCATTTAAAGAGGTTTTTACAGATCAGGAAGTTGCTTTTTTTGAGTTAGATAATATCTCTGATCTGGAGTACCAGCTAGAGAATCTGCTAAACAACAGCGGTACGTTCTCGACTCATATTAAACAGAAGTACCAGAAGGACCTTACGGCACAGGCTATGGCCAATCGTTATTTAGAAGTATACAAGCAGCTACTCTCCTATGCAGTATAGTATAACAGCATCTATCGTAACGTATAATAATAACCCTGAAGTGTTACAGGAAGCTATAGCTAGTTTTCTGGATACCGAGCTTCCGGTGCAGCTATACCTGGTAGATAATTCACCGACGGATGCGTTACGCGCTTTATGCACTGATGCGCGTATTATCTATATCTTTAATAATAAGAATGTAGGATTCGGGGCTGGGCACAACATTGCGATGCGTGAAGCATTGGACAAAGCGCCTTACCACCTCGTGCTCAACCCGGATGTATACTTTGAGCCCGGTACGTTAGAGAGACTGTATGAATTTATGACTCAGCATACAGCAGTTGGATTAGTGATGCCTAAAGTGTTGTATCCGGATGGAGAAGTGCAGTATTTGTGTAAGCTGCTTCCTACGCCACTGCAGTTTATTGAGCGCCGCTTTATGAAGTGGAACAGGAAAAGGCTGGAGCAGCAAAACGAAATGTTCGAATTACGCTTTACAGGGTATAACAAATTAATGGATGTACCTTATCTTTCGGGCTGCTTCATGTTTCTCCGGACAAGCGCTTTAAAAGAAGTGGGGCTGTTTGATGAGCGTATTTTTATGTACTCTGAGGACGCTGATCTGTCACGAAGAATACATCAGAAGTTTCGAACTGTTTTTTACCCTGAAGCCAGGATCTATCATCATTTTGCGAAGGGTTCGCACAGAAGTATAAAACTGTTGTGGTATGCGATACACGGTAACTTGGTATACTTTACAAAATGGGGGTGGCTGTTCGACCGGGAGCGTGACCGAATTAACAAAAATGTGCTTTCTAAATTAACTGCATGTACCAACTCTCACCCATAAATGTAAAGCGCTTCTATACTGTTACGCTTTGCCTTATTGCCTTTACGCTGCCCTTATCCGTCAGCTACAATAGCATGTTGCTTATTGTGCTGGCACTGGTATGGATTGCCGAAGGCCGTTGGGGCAGGAAATGGGAAATTGCACGTTCAAACAGATGGGTATTTCTATTCAGCTTCTTTTTTATCTGGCATGTGGCGGGGCTTGCTTACTCCCAAGATATTGCTGAAGGACTGCATGAGTTAGAGAAGAAAGCTTCTTTGTTACTCTTCCCGCTGGTATTAGGTACAGCTACGATACAACGCAGAGGTATAACTATAAAAGTTATCTGGTCTTTTGTGGCAGCAAATTTTCTGGCAGCTGTTGCCTGTTTGGTTGGAGGCTTGTACAGGTACTCGAAAGGTATTCCGCCTAGCAGTTCGGTTTATGGCGGGCACGATGCCACGCTTGCATTCCGGAAAGCACATACCCAAACTTCTGCCATCTGGGAATATATAACCTATACAGAACTAACAACACCTGTTAAAATTCATCCTACTTATTTTTCGCTTTACATCCTGTTTAGCCTGGTATTCCTGTTCTATACTTTGCTTAAAAGCTACAGGGCACAGGAAAAGATGGACTGGAAGAAAGGAGGAATGGTATTCCTGCTCTTGTTTTTTAGCGGCTTCCTGTTTTTACTGTCATCCAGGATTGCTATTGTAATGTATGTGCTCTGCCTTATCTCTATGCCTGTTGCGGTATTTTACAAGAGATTAAATAAAGTTAAGCTCATTGCATTAATTGCCAGCCTTATACTTGTAACCAGTATTTTAGTAGCACAGATTCCTGTTGTGCAACACCGCTTCCTGAGCGATCTGAAAATGTTTACGGAAGGTACTGTGGCCGATAATCCGGGTACAGGCATGTATCAGCGGCTCAACATATGGCGGACGTCTGTTACGCTTATAAAAGCTGAACCGCTGACGGGCGTAGGAACCGGTGATGCTCAACTAGCTTTTGATGCCGAGTATGCAAGGCTGTGCCTGGAGTTGTGTGGTTTAAATGCGCATAATCAGTTTTTACAAACAGCCATAACGCTTGGTTTGCCGGCCATGCTGCTGCTATTGTTGTTTTTTATAGTTCCGTTCAGGTTTGCCCTCCGCGACAGAGATATTTTGTATGCTTATTTCCTGTTGCTTGTTTTTACAGCAAGCTTAACCGAGGCTATGCTGCAGCGGCACAAAGGCATAGTATTTTATGCTTTGTTTAATGCATTGCTTTTCTTCTACAAGTATGGCAGTAAAACAGAGGAGCTATTAGAGGAAAAACCTGAACCTAAAAAAGAATTACATTAAAAAGCTGCTTCTAAAGCAGTGTTATACTTTAAACACCCTTAAAGCGGATAATAACACTGATAGTTTTAAGTATAACCTTCAGGTCCATCAAGATCGACCTGTTCTTTAAATAGTATAGGTCGTACTGTACTTTCGTGAGCGCATCTTCGGCTGTTGAGCTATACTTGTATACTACCTGTGCCCAGCCTGTAATACCAGGTTTTGTCAGGTGCCGGGTTTCATAAAAAGGAATGGTAGCTTTTAACTGTTCTACAAACACAGGCCGTTCCGGTCTTGGCCCGATCAGGCTCATCTCTCCTTTTAAAACGCTCCATGCCTGAGGCAGTTCATCTATTCTGGATCGGCGCAGAAACTTTCCGAACGGAGTAATACGGCTATCATTCTTTTGTGCCCAGGCAGCTCCATTTGCTTCAGCATCTACTACCATTGACCGGAACTTAGTGATCATAAATGTATTGCCATACAACCCCACCCGTTCCTGGCTATAAAAAAGTGGACCGCGATTACTGAAACAGTTTGCTATATAAACAAATGGAATCAGTAGCAAGCACAATACTACCCCTATAATACCAAACAGAATGTCCACTACGCGGGAAAACAAATGGTGTGCTCTCCGGAAATGACTTTTATTATAAGGGAAGGTCAGGTAAAAATCGCTGCCATCCTGCTGTACGAGTACCCTGCCGGTAAGCTCTTCATAAAAATCGCCTAATGCAGTTACTTCTATTCCCTGCATACGGCAGTTGGCTAGGTCAACAAGTTCTTTGCTGCTCACACTCTTCCGCATCGACTCATCCACTACAATTTCGTCTACCCGCATGCGCTGTATGAACTTTGGTAGATTGTTTGTGTGACGGATGATCCTGACACCTTTGTAAACTGAATCTTGTGCGTCTGTATCTAGAATACCCACTACCTTATACCCAAGATGGTAGTTAAAGATATCGCCGTTTACAAAAACATCTATAAGCGATTTACTGGAGCTTCCAGAGCCAACAACCAGTACGCGTTTTAAAAAAATAGGCCTGTTAAACAACCGGGAATACAGGTATCGCCACACCACCAGTGATGTAAGTGCCTGGAAAATAAAAAGCAAAATGTCATACTTGGAGGTAGGCAACTCTGGTGTATGCCAGGGAAAGAACAGGTAACCTATAATAGTTATAGTTGTGGCAACAGTGAGGTATTTAACTGTAGTATAAAACTTGTTTATGTACTCCAGGTTATAAAGATCGAAGATATAGGAAAGCAGGCTCCACCACAAAATAACAGAAACAAGCCAGGTAAACTTTTCACCCAAGAAAACCTCCAGGGTAAAGGAGTTGTAAACAGCTACACAATAGGTAAATGCTGCCGTTACAACTAAAAGCAGATCTACAGTAAACAACAGATACTTTCTGTCTGTTACTTCAAAAGACAGTGATTTCTTGTTATTGGTAAGAAGAGCTAATACTCTGATAAATAAAGTATAGCCTAATGTATTGCTTACCTTGTTATCAGCAACAGTAGTAGTAGAATTCATGTACTTAAATAAGTTTGTTTCAAATAGTGCGCGCAACTGGCATCCATTGGTATAATACTGACCCAGTTTTTAAACCTATGGTTGCATCAAATCAAACGGGAACAATCCAAATTAATCCATTAACGAGTTAAAATATTCCGCAATTGCTTCTCAACTTATTGTCAGCAACCAGTTTTGTTTAGGCAAAAATACCTATTTTGTTTATATATTAAACTTTTAATATTGGCAGTGAGCAGTCCACCTATTTGATTTAAGAAGGTTCCCGTGTCTTTAGTGGGTATAAAACAGAAACTTCGCCGGCAAGAATTTTTAGCATGAGCAAAGCCCGTAAGCATAAACTTTGCACCTAGTAAGGAGGAATATAAACTGTAATTTATACTTCAAAATGTTATTTTGCGGTTTTCAGCATTTACTTAATGCCCAGCAAAAACAACAAAGGCAGGTGCAAACGTTTGCTCCAGGCTTTTTCTGAATGGCCCTCTCCTGCAAACTCCTTTGTTACCCAGTTCTTATTGCTATAGCCTTTCTGTTTCATCACTTCATCCACCAGTTGCTGGTAGGGTTTATATAAGGCATCGAGGGTTGCCGTGCCGTAATCGAAATATAGTTTGTGGGTTTTAGGGGAAGGTAGTTTTTGTTTCAGGTAAGTAATAATACCGTTAGGTATAGCCGTATTTTGTAGCCGTAAGCTACCAGGCCAGTGGGTAGAAAGGCAGGCTGCCCCGCCAAAAACTTCAGGGTATTCGCAGATGGCATAGAGTGAGATCAGCCCACCCATGCTGGAACCTGCAATAAGCGTATTAGCCCTGTCGGGGTACGTTGAGTAAGTGCTGTCTATAAATGGTTTGAGCTCCTGCGTCAGGAAGAGCAGGTACTCATCGGCCTGCGGTTCTCCCATCAGTTCGTTCTGCACTAGGCTTAGGCTTATACTATCAGGTAAGTTTGGCAGCGCCTTTTCCGGGAAGTACTCCGAAAACCGGTAAGCTCCGTTGTTCCATACAGCTACCACAATGGTGTTTTTAATCTGCTTTTTAGCCAGCAACCCCGACAATGTTTCATCTACTTTCCATTCCTGGCTGTTCCAGGTGTTGGTGCTGTCGAATAGCATTTGGCCGTCGTGCATGTATAGTACCGCATATTTCTTTGTGGCACTATAGTTTTCCGGTAACCAAACCTCTACTGTTCTGGGTGTTATGTGTTTAGAGGCAAATCTCTCATAGCGCTTTAGGGTACCACCAGCTATTTTTGGCAACTGCGCGAAGCAGCTTGTTGTAGCAAGTATGGCAACTATAATAGCAAGTATGTTTCTATGCATCGTAATCCCACTCCTTTAAATGGTTAAACTCTTTTAAGCCGATGTAAACTTGTTTTTTATATAAGATTAAAATCACTGTTTATACTTTAAAACAAAAGCGCTCCCCCTGATCAGAGAAGCGCTTTTGCTTTAGTATACTTTAAGAATTCTTAACTATAAAATCCCGTAGCTCCCCTTTTTCCTTTAGCTTAATATACTTCTCTACGGCTTTATCTTTGGGCAGGTGCTCCCGGTTTTTTGTATAAAAAGCTATAACTGACTCTATACCTGCCAGGCTACCTTCTATTTTATTGTCATAGTCCTTGGTAGTGATGGATCGTTTTGCCCAGCCGCCTAAATATACTAGTAACAGTTCCGGCGATGTACCTATAAACGTAACCACTTTATCGTTCAGTTCTACATGTACGTTCGGGCTACCGGATACCCATTTAAACAGAAAAGCATTGGCTTCCTGTCGCTTGTCAGTTTCCTGGTTCACAGGGGTTTCAGCCAGCCAGTTTACACAGTTCACAATATCCTGTTCGTAGGGTGCATAGTCTTCTTTGGCCACTAGTTTATAGTTCTGCGGCACTTCAAAGTTCTGTGCATAAGCGCTGATAGATAGTGCTGAAATCAGTAGGGTAAAGATTGCTTTCTTCATTTGGGTGTGAATAGGTATTGTTAGGGTTTATGGTTGTTTAACGGCCTAGGCCATAAGGCGGCGTAGCTGGCTTATGGGTGTGGTTAGCGTTTTGTTGTTTATGCCATTATACAGCGCTCTTTCTTTACTATCACCCACTTCCCATTTACTTTCTTTATGTACAAGATGCAGCCCTCCCCGCACAATGATCCACAATTATACCAATAACTCAATACACCTTTTGTATAAGATTTATCAAATGCTATTCTTGAGAGCGAGAAGACTTCAATAGTTGGCTTAAATTCCTTCCTGTATTTCCGGTATAATTCTTCCTGTTCGTTATTTTTATTAGTAGCTGAAGTATCTGGCAGAGCTAACAAGACCTTTAAGTTTTCATATTTATTGATTTCGTGCAGGTCGAGCTTTCTTGCTTTAAGTTTTCCATAAAGGTATCCTTCACCGTCGTTGGTCTTTTCGAAATCATTTAAGCTGTCCTTCCTGACAAAAAATAAGAACTTACGGGGCTTCTCATCTCTATCGTAGCTTGATGGTTCACTAATTTGCTCAAGCAAGTGAGCATAAGCCATAGTTTCTTCCTGCTTATACTCTTCAGAATCAAAAACTCTTTCATTAAGCTTGCTTTGAATCCAGCTACAGCTTGAGAGTAAGAGTACTGTGATTAGAATGTATACTTTTTTCAAATGATTTTCTATTAAAGCTAACGTACTAAGCTAAACGACGGGCGAGGCCGTCGGCCGAAGGCTGACGTTTAGGTGTTGTTAGCTGTTGTTTTTCTTCTCTTTAGCTGAGTTGTCAAAGTATGCTTCTAAATAATAATCATACTTATCAAAATCAAAGTCAATTCGGTATTTGTCGGTGAAATGAATTGAGTTTTCAGAATTTAGCTGGTAGCATTCATAGAATAATGGGTCACTTAGATGAGGTAACAATATTTTATCTATTTCTTCTACTGCTAAATCAGGGAGTTCAAGCAATTTTACCAGCTTCTCGTCTTCTTTGCTATAAACTGCTATTTGCCTTCCTGTCGAATAATATTTATCCCAGATGTATACGACTAAACCTTCCTCAATTAGCTTTTCTATAGATTTCTCAATCAAAGATGATTCCGCTTCTCCTATTGCCATTTGCAATTCAGATGGACTTACCCCTTTGGAAGACTCTATGATTTGGTGAATCCGTTCTTTGATTCTAGACATTTAAATTAATTTATAAATAACAGCTAACGGTTAGTGTAAAAGTCGGCGGAGGCCGTCGGCCTGAGCTGACTGTTACGCAATGTTAGCTGAAGCTTCTTTTAAAATTTTTCATACGCATATAAATCATCATACACTACGTCTGAGGAATTTAGAGCTTCTACGAACAATCTTTTATAGTGCTTTGTCTCCTTTGACGTTTCCCATTCGGTTTCTTTATCATAAGGAGATATAAATTCAATTTCAATCGGGTGGAGTCCTTTTCTATCGAGCGATTCCGATATTTTCTCTAAAGCATCTCTTACATCAAAGGCTTTAATGAAAACGTAAGCAAATCCGCCTTTTAATTTTTCAGGATTATCAGATGCATCTCCGTACTTGTATTCAATCGAAGACCAATAGACTTTGCTTTCCATGATTCTATCTGTTATTCCTGATTTTATAGTAATTAAAGTTAAAGCTAACGTCTAGTATAGAAGGCGAACGAGGCGTAGCCGAAGAGTGGCTTATATACCTTGTTGGCACTAAGTTGTTCTTTATGATTCGGGAAACCACCAGCCTTCATGTCTATGCCTGTATATCTTCCCCCTGTCATCAACTATGCTTATTTCGCAGTAGAAAGGACTCTCTAATAAGTTATTATTTCCTGCATAAGCCCTTTGTTTCTGAAGGTCAAACTCTATGACCATTGTCGCTTGTTTAACAAATTCCATTGTTGAACCACTACTATCAACCAATTCAGGAAACCTTTTATTCCAATTGTCTATTGAACTACGTATCGGTTTAGTTAGCAATTCTTCTGGCTCTGCTGTATTGTTCAAAATATCCACTTCAAGCCTATTCAACTTAGTTGCTCTTGCCTGCTTCAACAGATGACCTAAGAAGTAGTCATCATTTATGTAGTTCATGAGACTAATAAATGAATGACCGAAATTATGTGATACACTTCTTAATGGCTTGTGACTTGGCATTTTCTGCTTTTTGTTACTTTCAATTTGTGCCAACTACTGGATAAACGAAAACATACGCTTATCTGCACTATGTGCGAAGGTGGTTTTTATTTTATTAACAGCTATATTTCACATTATTCTGCTAGTACAACCATACAACAAGTTAAGTAAAGTATTCAAATTTTGCTATACTTCTGGATTAGCTTTTCTGAATCCTGCCCAAATAAAAGCTAACTGCTTTCATAATTTTGCTCTCACCTAAAGAAAATCGGGCTTTGCAAACTATAAAACTGCCATTAAAAGCTGTTAGAGGTTTATGAATAGCCGCGTTATAACGCGAATGTAAGCGGGTAATAACACGGGTAACTTCGCTATAAACTATAAACTGCCACTTTCCCGTGTCTTTTATGGGCATAACTTAGTAACTTCGCCGGCAAAGTAGTAAGCATGAGCAAAGAGAAACCAAGTATACCGAAAGGAACCCGCGATTTTGGCCCGGCTGTGGTCGTTAAGCGTAACTATATTTTCAGCATCATCCGCCGCACCTTCGAGAAGTTTGGCTACCTGCCCCTCGAAACCCCGGCTATGGAACAACTGTCGGTGCTGACCGGCAAGTACGGCGACGAAGGCGACCAGCTGATCTTTAAGATCCTGAACTCCGGCGATTACCTGGGCAAAACCACCCCTGCCGATATTGAGCAGGGCTCGAAACACCTGATCCGTAAGATATCCGAAAAAGCACTGCGTTACGACCTTACCGTGCCCTTTGCCCGTTTCGTGGTAATGAACCGTAACGAGATCACCTTCCCGTTCAAGCGTTACCAGATTCAGCCGGTATGGCGTGCCGACCGTCCGCAGAAAGGCCGTTACCGCGAGTTTTACCAGTGCGATGCCGACGTGGTAGGCACTAACTCCTTGCTTTGCGAAGCCGAAATTGTGCAGATGATCGACGAAGTACTGACAACGCTAGGCCTGACAGATTTCACGATAAAAATAAACCATCGTGGTGTGCTGGCAGGTATAGCCGAAGCCATCGGCGAAAAAGGCCGTGAAGGCGACATTTGCGTGGCCATAGATAAGCTGGATAAAATAGGTAAGGAAGGTGTGCGCAAAGAGCTGCTGGAGCGTGGCATTTCGGCAGATGCAGTTAGTAAACTCGAGCCTCTTTATACGTTGGAAGGCAACAACCAGGAACTGCTGCAGCAACTACAAACTATATTGGGCAACACCGAAGAAGGCAAGCGCGGCCTGAAGGACCTGAATGATGTATGGACTTACCTCGATAACCTGGGCAGCAATGCGTTAACAACAGCAAACCCATCGGGTAACCCACGCCTGCAACTGGATGTAACGCTTGCCCGTGGCCTCTCCTACTACACCGGTTGCATTTTCGAAGTGAAGGTAAACAACGTGAGCATGGGCAGCATCAGCGGTGGTGGCCGTTACGATAACCTGACAGGCATGTTCGGTTTGCCGGGCGTATCGGGTGTGGGCTTCTCGTTTGGCGTGGACCGCATTTACGATGTGCTGGAAGAACTGGATCTGTTCCCGGTAAGCGCGCAGCTGAGCACAAAGGTACTTATCGTTCAGTTTGATAAAGAGTCGGAACTATACGCGCTGCCGTTGCTGCAGAAACTCCGCGATGCCGGCATCTCGTCGGAACTATACCCGGAAGCTGCAAAACTGAAAAAGCAGATGGGTTACGCTGATCAGAAAAACATACCGTTCGTGCTGCTGGTTGGCTCCGAAGAAATGGCAAGCGGCAAGCTAAAGCTCCGCGACATGCAGACCGGCGAACAGGACGAACTATACATCGACGACATCATTGCCCAGCTGAAAGAAATAGCCTAACATGAGCAACGTACACCACATCTCCGGCGAGCACCTGAGCCTGGAGCGCATACAGGAGATCATTTCCGGCAACTATAGTTTAGCTTTATCTGCAGATGCTGAGCAGCGCATACAGAAATGCTACGACTACCTGCAGAACAAAATGAAGCAGAACGACCGCAGCATTTACGGCATCAATACCGGTTTTGGCTCGCTGTATAAAAACAAGATCTCGAACCACGACCTGGAGCAGCTGCAGCGCAACCTGATGATGTCGCATGCATGTGGCACGGGGCAGGAAGTACCGCAGGAAGTGGTGAAGCTGATGTTGCTGCTAAAAGTGCAGTCGCTGGCGTATGGGCATAGTGGTGTGCAGGTGCAAACTGTAAAAAGACTGATTGATTTCTATAACCGAGACATTTACCCTATAGTTTACCAGCAAGGCTCTTTGGGTGCCAGCGGCGACTTGGCTCCGTTGGCGCACCTTTGTCTGCCGCTGATTGGCTTAGGCGAAGTACATTACCAGGGTTATAAACTCGAAAGCCGCCACGTGCTGGAGATGTTTAGCTGGGAACCGATTGCCCTGAAAGCAAAAGAAGGACTGGCCCTGCTGAACGGCACACAGTTTATGAGCGCATACGGCGTGTACAACCTGCTACAAGCTCGTCGTTTATCTGCACAGGCTGACCTTATCGGTGCACTTTCGCTGGATGGTTTTGATGGCCGTATTGAGCCTTTTAATGAACTCATCCATAAAGTTCGTCCGCATAAAGGGCAGCTGCAAACCGCTGAGACATTCAGAAATTTACTGGAAGGAAGCGAGCTTATAGTTCAGGATAAGGTGCATGTACAGGACCCGTATTCGTTCCGTTGCATCCCGCAGGTGCATGGTGCCAGCAAAGATGCGCTGCGCTACGCCGAAGACGTTTTCCTGACCGAGATTAACTCCGTAACCGATAACCCGAACATCTTCCCCGACGAAGACGAGATCATTTCAGGCGGTAATTTCCACGGGCAGCCATTGGCGCTGGCGCTGGATTTTATGGCGATCGCACTGGCAGAACTTGGTAGTATTTCTGAACGCCGCAGTTATTTGCTGATTTCCGGAACGCGTGGGTTGCCTGATTTTTTAGTTGCCGAGCCTGGCTTGAACTCCGGCTTTATGATCACACAGTACACAGCCGCATCCATCGTAAGCCAGAACAAACAACTTTGTACGCCAGCTTCTATTGATACCATTCCGTCATCTAACGGGCAGGAAGACCACGTAAGTATGGGTGCCAATGCTGCTACCAAACTATACCAGGTGGTGCAGAACCTGGAACGCGTATTGGGTATAGAACTGATGCACGCTGCTCAGGCGATAGATTTCCGCAGACCATTGAGAACTTCTACGGTGCTGGAGCAACTTTATACTTCATTCCGCGAAACTGTGCCATTTGTGTCTACAGACCGTGTGCTACACGACGATATTGTGAAGAGCATTAACTTCCTGAGAAAATATAAGGTCTGAAACAGGGCTTGCAGGATTAAAGGATTAATAGGGTTCTAAAGTTTCAATCAACTAGAGAGCGGCTATACTTTACAAAAAGTGTAGCCGTTTTGGTTTTATACTTTATACTTCTGCGATTTTAGGTAAATTCGTACATCAACTGTTTCAACTAATATTGCCTTGAAAAAGCATCTGTTCCTGTTTCTGGTTTTTCTGCTGGTAGGCTTTGCTGCAAATGCCCAGAACAGGTGCTTTAAAGCGTATGACAGGCTGGGCAGGGAAGTAACAAAGTTCTGTGTGGGAGAGCGCATCACGTTTCGCGACTGTGCCGGTGTGGATGCCGATAAAGAATATTATGACTATGATAAAAGTAATGGTCTTGACTTTACCACAGCTGAAGCAAAACAGAAGTATTATACTTTCACACAACCCGGCCCGGTAACTGTTACCCAGCTAGGCAACCTGAACGGCATTACAGACCAGTTTGAGCAAACTTTTGAAGTAGTTGCCACTCCTACACCAACTTTCACAACTACCGCCTGCGCCAACAAAACGTTTCTCATCAACATCACAGACACACAGTACGACTTTTATAACGTCAGTTTCGGTGATGGAACCAGTGCCATAGTTCTTAAAAAGGATGTCGGAAGCCCGGTTTCGCATACCTACACGCAGAAAGGCCCTTATACAGTAACAGTAACAGGAAAATATATTGGTGGTTTCTGTACTTCTCCCGCTGCCATTCAAACCATAAACGAATTGCCTGTTTATACTCCTCCGGTCATAAACACGCTTAAAGTACAGAAACAGGATGCCGCTACCGGTACTATCGATTTTACATTCAGCAACTTGTTAGCTGGCTATACTTATACTTTAAAAAGTAAGCAGGAAACCGAAACCAGCTTTAAAACAGTAACAACTATAGCTCAGAATCAAACCAGCTATACTTTAAACAATACCAACACTACAGTAAAAACGGAATACCGGCTAGAAGCTACTGATGCATGTGGCACCGTTTTGCCTTCCTCTAACAAAGCGGCTATTCTTATACTTGCTACCTCCGGCGGAAACGAACAGGTAACTATAAGCTGGCAAAGTATAGCCGGTTTTTTTCAGCAATATGACCTGTACCGCAACGGCGTTTTACTGAAATCTTTCGGAGGTGGTATTTCAACTTATACAGATACTGATGTGAGTTGCGGGCAGAACAATTGCTATGAGGTGAAAGGTATAACTACCGATGGCAAGGCCACTGCTGTAACGGCACAAAGCTGCATTACTGTTACTTCTTCGGCCACGCCTCCAGCTGCTACTTTGTTAACTTCTTTTAACCTGCAGAATGAGGTAGAAATCGCCCTGCAATTACCCAACGGGCAAAGTATAAAATCGGCAACTTACCAGCGAAGTATAAATGGCGCAGCTTTTAAAGACATTGCTACAACCCAGCAAACTTCCATTACAGATAAACTGAATACGCTTACACCTGTTTGCTACCGCGCTTCTTATATAAATCCCTGCGATAAAACTTCGGTAGCCAGTGCGCCCAACTGCCCGGTTATACTTACTGCCAAACTTAACCCGGATGACAATGCTGTTCTCACCTGGACCAATTATACCGGCTTTACAAGTGGTAAAACAACTTATTTGTTAGAAGTACTGGATGAAAACAGCAACGTGACCAGAAGTATAATTGTAACCGGTAATTCTTACACAGATCAGCTGGCCGATCTTCAGGAACAGGTATTCCGTTATCGTATAAAAGCTACCTCCAGTGCAGGTATGGTAACTTACTCCAATACCGAAACTATAAAGCTGGAACTGGCCCTGTTTATCCCAAGTGCATTCACGCCAAACGGCGACGGGCTGAATGATGTATTTGAAGTTAAAGGAAAACGCTTCGAAAAATTTACCATCCGGATTATGAATGGTGCCGGCCAGGTAGTTTATACTTCTGACGACCGCACTACTGGCTGGGATGGTGTATACAATGGTAAACTGCAACCTGCAGGAGTATATGCTTACGAAGTAGTGGTAAATTTACAGGATGGCACCACTAAACGCCGTACCGGTACAGTAACCTTGCTAAGATAAAAGTAAAAAGGGAGCCCATCACGACTCCCTTTTCTGATTGTATTCTTTAGTTACCGTTGCAGCACCATCTTTATACTATACGACCCTTTATCTCCTATTAATCTGGCTATATAAATTCCTTTCTGAAGTTCTGAACCATCCAGCTCATAACTATAATTTCTACCAGCTTCTGCTCTGCCTGTACTTAGCGTCTTAACTAGTTTTCCCTTCATATCATACACTTCAAGCGTATAGTTGCCAGCCTGTTCCAGTGAGAAAGTAATCGTTGTCTTGTCTGTAAATATGTTCGGGTAATTGTAAAATGCCGCCTGCTTGCCAGTTACGTTGTTTACTTTAGCTGTTTGTTTAGCTGCCACCCCTGCTCCATGAATAATGATCTGGCCACGGGCAATGTTTGGCGCAGCAGTGCTCATGTCATAGATGTCTCCGGCTGCCTGGAAGTTGTCATACACCACGGTGTTGCCGGCATTCAAATCCCAGATGCGGATGCGCAGCTGATCGCCTGTATCATCCGTCCCGGTACCGCCCGCATCTCTGCCCGAAGCAATAAAGCCATAGTTGCCCTTGCCGCTCAACGTACCTGTACCTTGCCACACAGCCTGGTCGCCGCTTACCACCAGCCATTCAATATTGCTGCTTCTGAATACGCCCTGCTGTCTTAAGTTCAGCTGCATCTGGCCTTGCGGAGTGGTGTCGGTGGCTTTGTTATACTTGATGTTGAGGCTGTACTGGGCGTTAAGTTGTTGGCTCATCCAAGGGAAAGCAGCTTGCGGAGAATTGATCTGGCCACCACCTGTCACCGAGCCTGCGCCTGGATCATAAATCACCACCCATTCTTCGAAATCATAGCTTTCAGGCACCAGGCAGCTTTCGCTAAAGTCCAGGCTCACGCGGTAGATGCCGGCCTGCTCATACTTGTGCTCGCCGGTGATGTGGTCGTCGCCGGTGGCAAAGTACGCTTCCACCGGCGCAGTGTTATCGCCCCACACCCAGCGGATGTTATGGACATCGCCTAAGATGTAGCCGCCGAAGCGGGCCGTGGAAAGCACCGTCTCCCCTGCCTGCACTGCATGTGGCGGCAGACTCAGCTGCACGGTTAGGGGCAAATAACATGGCTCTCCCTCTCCCGATTCTTGGCTGTATTTGATCGCCAGGAAGTCAAACCCAGAAATCTGATTAAGAACTGCTCCCGCTATAATTACATTATTATCTTTATCTAAAGTAAACAATGGCCTGTCTGCATCAGTATCAGCTATAATTTCCCAAACTTTGCTTCCATCGTCGGTGCTATACTTAGTAACTCTGATATCTCCATTAATTAGGTTTGGCACATAAACTCCTCCAATACCATCAATTAAAATGTAATCAATAGTACTTTGTATTTCACCTATCCTGCTTACAATAGGCTCAATGGTGTTTACCTTAAAAACATGCTCACTAGAACCAAGCTGATCATTAAGTTGTGAGCCTCTCAAATAAACATTCCCGAAGTTATCAGCTACTAAACTGCTTGCCTCAATTACAGGACTACCGTTAAAAATCAGTTCTTGGTACAGCAATTGGCTTCCATCAGGGGAATCGTATTTTACTATATAAAATTTTCTTGTTTCATCGTCAACATCAGTGAAGCCTAAAATATAAACACCATCTGCTTCATCAACCGCTAATTCATTAACTCTATCGGAAGCACCACTATTATATACTTGCTTCCACAGCCTGCTGCCATCTGTTCCGCTTAATTTTATAACAGCTACATCTTGCATGGCCGCCATAGGCTGAGCTGTTACGCCTGCCACATATATATCACCAGCAGCATCAACTTCTATATCAGCAATACTGCTTAGCTCAGCTGCTGTAAAAAAATCAGAGAATGTTACTTCCCAAAGTAATGTACCATCAGCGGCGTTATACTTTTGCAGGAAGATAGTAGTTAGCCCTGGCTGTGCCGGATGTACTAGTGTACCTGTAATAAAAATGCCACCCTCATTATCAGCTTTGATGAATTGTGGTGTATTGAAACCACCTCCTTTTATTACTGTCCAGATAACAGAAGCATCATCTCCGCTAACCTTTCGTATCATTAGTTCGGTTCGCCCATCTCCGCCAACCCTCGTGCCAAGAACATACAAATCACCTGCGTCGTCAAAAACGTTTCTTCCTTCTATTAAGCCCGGAAAATCATCTGACAATTCTTCTCCTTCAGGGGAATACTTAACGGTAACTGGTCTGCTACTACCTCCAATGAATGGCGTAATCATGCCAGACACATAGATATTTCCAACACCATCAGTGGTGAGGTAGGTGGGTCTGTCATTTGTATTCAGGCTATCTTCAAATCTTACATGCCAAAGCTGTGTTCCGGTTTCAGTTTCGTGTTTTGCTATAAAAACCCCTGTTAGACCAGTGCTTACTTCTGTACTCAGACCAGCCACAGCCACTTCACCAATCTCATTTACTTCAAAATCAATGGTTGTGTAACTATAGCCAAGGGCAGTGCTTCCTGTTTGTTCCCATAAGTTTACTCCCGTTGAGGCAGCATATTTACTGAGGGTGTAAATATGTCGAGGATGATTACTGATAGCATATACATCTCTGGTCTTATCTGTGTCCAGCTTAAAGATGGTTCCGCTATGAGGTGATGACCAGATAATAGAGCCGGTGTCAGTGTTATACTTTAATATATAATTAGTGCCACCTATAATACCGGAACTAAATAATTCTTCAGCGCTACTAACTACAAGATTTGCTATACCAGAAACAGGGTCTCCGCTAACTACAGGATTGCTGGTCCAGTACTGCTCACCAGTTGCTGCATTATACTTTAACAGAATGCTTTCGGCAGAACCAGCAGCATTACTAGCAGAAACATATACACCTCCTGATGTATCAAGGGCAATACCCATAATACGGTATAACTGTTGTGTTTCAAAGTTCTGCCTCCATATTTGTTCCCCAGTCACACCACTCATTTTTATAGTTAAGACATCCTTGTCTATACCTGATGCACTATTATGTAATGCTCCGGTTAAGTACACATCTCCATTGATATCCAGTACATAATCTTCGAAGTTCAGTAAACTATCAAAGTCATTCTTTATGCCTGATTCTGTGATATTGTTTGTCCAGAGCAACTCACCATTCGTACTACTGAATTTTGATAAAAAGTAAATTCTAAAACCTATTGGGGAAAAACCAATAGTAAGTATATCTCCATTCTGATCAACCAGAATTCTCCTCCCCCGGGTACCTGGAAATAGACTCTGGGTTTTTACCCAAAGCTGTGTTCCATCCGATCCATTGTATTTAACTACCAGCAAAGACCCACGGGTAAACCCAGCAGCATCATCTGAACCGACGATATAAACATTACCCGACGAATCAACTGCTATGCCATTAACTTCTGCCCTGAAGGGACTAACATAGTGGTTAGCCCATAGCTCCTCACCTGCCGGCGAGAATTTAGCAGTTACAATATGTACTCTGTTAAAAAGAGAGTCAAAACTGATAGCTGTTACAAAACTGTTACCATCAGCATCAACAGCTAAATGTATAGAACTTGTACTGTCGGTATCCGGTATAGGCACAGGTCGGATATCACCAGTTACTCTGCCCATGTATTGCCGCGCCCATTCCTGCTTTACCTCCTGGGCAGAGGTTACTAAAGGATTAATCAAAAAGGAGAATAAAAGGAACCATGTTGGTAAAAGCCAAAGCCTTTCTAAATTAGAAATGCAATACTGTAAATTTGGTTTCATAGCTCTTAATTTTGTAGTGTTAAAGCGGTACATGCACAAAGCACGGTTCTATACTTCTGATAATAAAACAATTAAGCACTTGCATCAGGCAACTTGTTATTGAAACAGTTAGTCGTATACCAACTCATTTATACTATAATGATTTATACTTGGACTTAGCATGATTCAGAATTTCACTGCTTCTTAGTAAAGCTTAAAGAGGAATTGGTAGAGCCGTCGGACGAGTAAGGGAAGAGTAGCCTGGCTTTTGCACATAAGTTCTTCGGCAAAACTTATACCCTGCCAAGTAATTCTGATACTTTTTCTGCAATCTGATATTTTGCCTGTATATTTGATGTGCGGATGCGTTATAGCGAGTAATACTGTAATAACACCCAAAAAAGACACAACTATGTTTGATATGATGGGCATGATGGGCAAGATGAAAGAAGTCCAGGCCAAACTGAAAGAAGCTCAAGAAAACTTACAACACATTACTGTATCTGCCGAAGCCGGCGCCGGACTGGTGAAGGCAACGGTAAACGGACAGCGCAAACTCCTGAAGATCGAGATCGACGAGTCGATACTGAATGCAAACGACCGTGAAATGGTAAACGACCTGGTGGTTGCAGCCGTGAACAATGCCATGCTGACCGCTGCAGAGCGTGCGCAGGAAGAAATGAAAAAACATACTTCCGGTCTTTTACCGAATATACCAGGTTTAGATCTCGGCAGCTTTGGCTTATAGTACCAGCCGTACGGCTATTGTTATACTTAACTGGAACGGGCAGCGCTACCTGCAACAATTTCTGCCGTCGGTGCTGGCAAACAGCTCCGGCTGCGAAATTATAGTTTCCGACAATGCCTCTTCCGATGATTCTATACTTTATCTGGAGCAGCATTTTCCGCAGGTTCGCATCATCAGGCACACACAAAACTATGGCTTTTGCGAGGGCTATAACCTGGCGCTGCAGCAGGTAGAGGCCGATTATTATGTGCTGCTGAACTCGGATGTGGAAGTGACGCCGGGTTGGGTAGAGCCTATAGTAGCCATGCTGGATGCCGACCAAACTATAGCCGCTGTTCAGCCAAAGATAAACTCACAGCAGCACCCTGATTTTCTGGAGCACGCCGGGGCCGCCGGTGGCCTGATAGATACCATGGGGTACCCCTTTTGTCGTGGCCGCCTGTTTGAAACCGTGGAAGAAGACCGGGAGCAGTACAACGATGTGCAGGAGATATTCTGGGCGACCGGGGCCTGTATGTTTGTGCGTGCTGAACTATACCATAAACTGGGCGGCCTTGAACCCGCTTTTTTTGCGCACATGGAAGAGATAGACTTGTGCTGGCGCGCCAAAAATGCCGGGTATAAGATCATGTATAACGGGCACAGCCAGGTATTTCATGTGGGTGGCGGCACGTTGCATAAATCGAACCCGCGCAAAACATACCTTAACTTTAGAAACGGGTTGGCGCTGCTTTACAAAAACCTGCCGGGTTCGGAGCTGATACCAACTATAGTTTTAAGAATTCTGCTGGATTGGTTGGCAGCTTTTAGAATGGTGCTGGCCGGGCAAACAGCAGATGCACGCGCCGTGCTGGATGCGCACGCCGATGTGTTGCGCAACAGCAGTTACTGGCGCAAGCGCAGAAAGGCACAACAACCCAAAGGCAATTTTGCCCGGATGACCGGCGTTTACAAAGGCAGTATTGTGTGGGCGTATTTCGTTAGGCAGAAAAGAACCGTGCAGGAACTATAAATCCCAAACGGTGCTTCGCTCGCGACGAAGACTCTTTTGCACGTTCATCCAGAAGGCCAGCATCAGGTAAATAAGTACCGGCGAGCCCATGGTCAGGAACGACACATAAATAAATGACAGGCGAATGCTACTGCTGGCGATGCCTAACTTTTCGCCCAGCATCGTGCACACGCCAAAAGCCTGAGACTCTATAAAATACTGGATTCGTTTCATTAGCATTTCCAATTGGGTCTATAAAATTATAGTATTAACTTTTTCCATCAAAATTTGTCGCCGCCTATAGTTAACCTATAACGTCGAAATTAAGGTCCTGATGTACTTCTACGAACAAACTTTATAAGCAGCTATGCCTTGTTATAAAAAAAAGTCATTATCACTTTTGCCTTATGTTCTCCTGATAGGCCTTGTTACCAGCAGCTGCACCTTGCAGAAAATGGTACGGCTGGCTAAAAAACAGGAAATAACAGTGCAGCCTACCCCTCTTGTGGCTAACGGCCAGTTGGTGGAATTTGAGATAAAAGCTGCCATGCCACCCAAGCTTATTAAAGACGGATACAGGTACAAACTGGATGTATACTACGAGTATGGCGACCAGCAACGCGAGCAGATCGGGGCTTTAAATTTTGAATTCGGGGAGTTTTTATATGAGAACGGCAGGCCAATTATAGTTAAGCAATTCTCTTTCCCCTACACGCCCAAAAAGAACAAAGGCAAGCTGTTTGTGCAGGGCATGGCCATTGAAAAAGAAACGGACGATGTAAAGTATAGCGAGCCAAAACAGATAGCAACCGGCCTGGTAACAACCCCCCTGCTGATGGTGCGCAACAACGAGATACTTTTTATACCGGACAACTACGCCAGCGAAGCCGACAAACCTGCTTTACTTACTTTCTATTTTGAAGAGAACAATGCCAAACTGCGCAGCCACCTGGGCTCTAACCTGGCTGTACTGGATCAATACATTGCGGATAATATAAAAACGCAGGAGGTAACTATAACTGCATCGCAGGCTCCGGACGAAACAAAAGAGATGGCACAGAAGCGCCTGGCTGCCTTAGAGAGCTATTACCGAAGCAAACTGGACATCCTGAACTATACCAACAAGAAAGTAACTATAAAAACACTTCCTGTTAAAAGCACCTGGGAGCAACTGGTAACCAAAATAAAAGCTTCCGCGCTGCCAAAAGCCGTAATTCAGGAAGTTACAACTATAGCCAACAGTAAGTTATCAGACAAAGAGAAAAACGAAGCCCTGCAGAAAACCGAAGCTAACGAGTACCTGCAACTATACGTGTACCCTGCCCTGCGCTTTGCTGAGGTAACTATCAACTATAGCCGCGACAAAAAAGCTGATTACCAACTATACCTGCTGGCTAAACAAATTGCCGAAGAAAAGGCGCCTGCCGATGCCCTTACCGAACAGGAATTACAGCACGCGGCTACACTTACGCCACTTCTGGCTGAGAAAAAACAGATCTATGAAGCAGCGGTAAAAACCACCAACAAATGGCCTGCCTACCATAACCTGGGCAAAGTATACGTTGAGATGGCCCGCAAAGAATATCGCACCAAAGCAAAGCAGGCCCTACTGGCAAAGGCTATTCACAACCTGACCTACGCTGGTTTCCGAAACCCAACTGCGCCGGTATACTATAGTTTGGCAAGTGCCTACCATGTACGCGGCGATAAACTGGAAGCCCTGCAGTATTATGATTATGCTATTAAACTAGGTGGCAACCCCGAAGAGCTCAAACGTATTTTTGCCGACAAAGCTGCTTTAGAAATTGAAATTGGTCAGTTTGATGATGCCATTGAGAGCCTGAAATATTCCGGTAACAGCTACCAGACACAAATGAACCTGGGCCTGAGCTACCTGCTGAAAGAAAACTACGAAGGCGCACAGGAATTCTATAACAAGGCGCTGGAACTGCAACCTAACGATGCATTGGCAAACTATAGCTTAGCTGTAATTGCTGCCCGCACCAAAAACGAACAAATGCTGACCACACACCTGCGCCAAAGCATAAAAGCCGACAACAGCTATACTTTAAAAGCGATTGAGGATATGGAGTTTGATGCTTATCGTGAGCAGCAGGCTTATAAAGATGCATTTAGGCAATAACCGAAGTATAAATGCCGGAGCTCTCCTTGTAATTTGGAAGACTTATCTTAATTTTACCCACTGAATCGAGAATATAACATCTGATATGCGTACTATACAGTTTAGAGAAGCCCTGCGTGAAGCTATGTCAGAGGAAATGCGCCGCGATAAGAGCGTGTTTCTGATGGGTGAAGAAGTAGCAGAATACAACGGGGCCTATAAAGTTAGCCAGGGCATGCTGGACGAGTTTGGTCCGGAGCGTGTAATAGATACACCAATTGCCGAGCTGGGTTTTGCCGGTATCGGTGTGGGTGCTTCCATGAATGGCCTGCGCCCTATCGTAGAGTTCATGACATTTAACTTCTCACTGGTTGCTATCGACCAGGTGATCAACTCTGCGGCTAAAATGATGTCGATGTCAGGTGGCCAGTACTCCTGCCCTATCGTTTTCCGTGGTCCTACCGGTAGCGCCGGTATGTTGTCGTCGCAGCACTCGCAGAACTTCGAGAACTGGTATGCCAACACCCCAGGTTTGAAGGTTGTTGTGCCATCTAACCCTTACGACGCAAAAGGCCTGATGAAGTCTGCCATCCGCGATAACGACCCTGTAATTTTTATGGAGTCTGAGCAGATGTATGGCGACAAAGGCGAAGTACCTGAAGAAGAATACCTGATCCCGATCGGTGTAGCTGATATCAAGCGTGAAGGTACTGACGTAACTATCGTTTCGTTTGGTAAGATGATGAAAGTAGTACTTGCTGCTGCTGAAGAACTTGCTAAAGACGGCATCAACGCTGAAGTAATAGATTTGCGCTCAGTTCGCCCGATCGACTATAAAACCCTGATTGAGTCTGTTAAAAAGACAAACCGCATGGTGGTAGTAGAAGAAGCATGGCCACTGGCATCTATCTCTTCTGAGATCGCTTACCACATCCAGAGCAATGCGTTCGATTACATGGATGCTCCGGTGAAGCGTGTTACCTGCCGCGATGTTCCGCTTCCGTATGCGCCTACGCTTATTGAAGCTTCGTTGCCAAACGTGCAACGTACCATTGATGCGGTTAAACAAGTAATGTATAAAAAAGCGTAACCAGTTTTAAACCCAAATAAAGAAGGCGACTTATAATGAGTCGCCTTTTTCTTTTTCCTTTACCTCCACTTTGCCGGTATCGGTGTCAATCTCCACTTCTTTTTTTTTCACTTTTACGGCGGTGTCTTCCGGCTCAATGTGTTTTTCGTGCGCTTTGGAATATACCTGCGTAAACTCTGCTCCAAACAGAAAGATAACAGCCGTATAGTATACCCATACCAATATAAGCACCAGCGAGCCGGCAGCACCATAGGTATCGGCCAGCGGGTCATGCTGGAAGTAGATGTTAAGCACGTATTTGCCCAACACAAAAAGAATGGAAGTAACAAATGCTCCTACCCACACATTCTTCCACCGGATCTTGGCATCGGGTAGTACACGGTAAATAGCTGCAAAAATAATGGTACTGATGATAAGTGAGACCAGGATGTTACCTATCGTTATAAAGTAGATAGCTATGCCTGAGAATTTCTGCCGCAGAAAATCATACACAATGCCTAAGGCCACATCTATAGAAAGCGAAACCAGCAGCAGAAAACCCATACTTATCACCATCGCCAGCGACAGCACACGGCCAATTAACAGTTTCAGCCAGCCTTTTTCTATCTTGGCTTTCACTTCCCACATGGCATTTAGCGAATCCTGCAGGGCCACAAAAACCGTAGTAGCCGAGAAGATCATGGTGGCTACACCGACTATAGTTCCGATGGTGGTAGCATCTGAAATGGCAGCATTCTCGATAATATTCTGGAACTGCGCAGCACTGTTGCGCCCAACTATACCGCCCAATTGGTTTACTACTTCGCCTTTAACAGCCTCCTGGCCAAAAACCGCCCCCGCTATACGAATGGTAATAATAAGCACAGCCGGCAACGAAAAGATGGTATAAAAGCCGATAATGGCCGCATAATCCAGCGGATTATCGTCCACGAACTCTTTAAAGGTCTGTTTGGTGATCTCCCAGGTGGAGGCAACACGTTTGTTCATGCGCTTATAGGTATACCTTTTATTCAGCTGATGCTGGAGCCGTAAAACAGGTATACATACGGGAGATTATAGTTTGTTGATACCTAGATAAAGCTTTGATTGTATCAGCTACAAAAGTATGGTTCCGCTTATTTGTTAATTAGATTCAATATTGGTGAACAACTTTTCTGCTTTTGCTAGGAATTGTTTATGCCATTCTGGGTTCTTATATATTTCATTCATACAATTAGCCATTCCATTCCGAAAAGATGAAACCAGATCTTCAATTCTAACTGCTACTGCATTTTTGCCAGAATCCTGAATTACATTTTCCAGAATAGTTAGTTCAGCATTTTCATAAACATAATATATCTCTCTGGCCTTATTAGCCTTTGTTAATTCAGATTCACTGATATGTTGATGTAACAAACCACATCTTGCTGAATATAGATCATCTTCATTGAGTGAAAAGCTGGTGTCTTTTAACATCCATAATTTTACCCAATTTTAAATACTTGCCTGCCTGTATTTTCCCCAAGATTAGCGAGAGAACTAAAGCTATCTATGGCTGAATACAAAAGTATAAGTGCTGGAACAATTCGTTTCTTACTAATAGATTCGTCTATAGTCTCAAGAATATCATAGTAAGTCTGGTAAACTGTCTGCAATTTTATACTTCAAGGTTAGTATTACTTTATTTTTACGCCTGCAACACCAGCTTCGCCAGGTAATTTCCGTTTTCGCCTTCGTACAGTACCTCAAAGCTAAAGCCATGTTCTTCGGCGTATTGTTCCAGCAGGCCGGCATCTATAAAGAGCCATTTAAAGTTGCCGCTTTCGTGGGTTTTATACTTCATGTTATACTCTACTTCGCCATAGTAGCCGGCATTCAGATCAAGCAGTACAGAGCCGTCTTCTTCCTCATACATATACAGTATATCCGACGACTCCAGCAGAATCTGTCCGCCGGGGTTAAGTATAGTTTTAGCATGTACCAGGAATTTATAAAGCCCGAACAGATCGCCAACTATACCTATGCCGTTCATCAGCATCAGCAGCGTGTCGTATTTCTGGTCTTTCAGTTCATTTACATCGCCAAGCAATACCTGCTCTATACCCCGCTCGCGCATGGCCTCCACAGCACCTTCCGATATATCCAGCGCCGTAACCTGCAGGCCGCGCTCCTGCAACAATAAACTATGGCACCCGGCACCGGCTCCTATATCCAGCACATGGCCACGGCATTCCTGCAAGGCTATAGTTTCCAGCTCAGGCATTTCTTCCTGCTGCCTGAACAGGTAATCAACAGGTATAATATCGTCTTCAGTCAGGTTGCAGGAAACAGTTATACTTCCCTTTCTTTTACCATGCAGGTAATCTTTTATGGCAGCCCCAATCGGGTCGTTCTTAATCATACTTTTCTATTACGTACTGCGAAGTACGGCAGATTTTTGGTTTTAGAAAACACTTTTTTGAACAATACTAATTATAGCAAACTACTAATACCTATACACTCACTTATGTATCAACCGGTTACACAAAAAAGAAGCATCCACAGGCTTGTATTTAATAAAAAAATATGTAGCTTTAGCAGCGTTCCAATCACTTTTAGCCCTATGAGTTCAGCAGTTTTTAGCCCCGTTCTGTTTATGAATCCGAAACTGGAATCCAAATACCTGTTCCTGGAGAAGTCGCGCAACAAGCTGCTGAACAGCCTGGAAGAGATAGACGAAGAAACACTGAATACCATTCCATCCGAGGGAAAATGGTCTATTGGTCAGATAGCGGCGCACCTGTTGCACGTAGAACAGCTAACTATTGGCTACATCCAGAAAAAACTGCAGAAAGAAGAAGAACATCAAACTTCTTCGCTTAAGCATATGGTGAATTCAGTTTTACTTAAGCTTGCTTTAACCTCCGGCATGAAGTTTAAGGCCCCTCAGGTTGCCGCCGACGTACCGGAAACAGTATCTTTAAGTTCGCTTCGTACGCAGTGGGATGATACCCGCTACAAACTGGAAGACCTGCTTACTGCCTTGCCACCCCAGATGCTGGATAAGTGCCTGTTCCGCCACCCATATGCCGGTATGCTGACCATTTCGCAGACGCTAACCTTTATGCAGGATCATTTTAACCACCACCTGCCCCAGATAAACCACCTGAAACAGCAGCTTACCAAGTAAGCACCAGCCTGTACTTACCTAATACCAGCTTACTACGTAAGTAGCTATACTTATATTTTGCAGGTATGGCTCCAGAAAATAAACCCAACTTTATGGGCGTAGACTATGGCTCTAAATTAGCGGGCACAACAGCCGCTGCCATGGTAGAAAATGAACAATTACATGTTTGGCAAAGCGCACGCGGGCAGGATGCTGATGAGTTCCTGCTGAAGCTGATACAGGATAAAAGGCCAAATACTGTTTTCATAGATGCCCCGCTAACCTTACCTAAAGTATACAGCCAACTACCTTATACCTCCGGGGCTGATTTCTTTTACCGCACCTGCGACCGCGAGGTACAAGCTATGTCTCCGATGTTTATTGGCGGATTAACCGCAAGAGCTATAAAACTACGAACTATACTTTCAGAACAGGGAATCGCTTTACTGGAAACTTATCCTTCGCAGTTGGCGCACGTGCTCTTGCCAGACGAGAAGGGATATAAAAAAGATCTTGCAACGTTGCCTGTAATAGCACAACTGCTGCAAGATCAGATAAGACCCATATCGTTTGCCCAACCACCCCAGGACTGGCACCAGTTCGATGCGCTGCTTGCCTGGTACAGTGGCTACCGGCACCACTCCGGAGAAGCTATACTGTACGGCGATGCCCAGGAAGGCCGGATTATAGTCTAATTATTCCCTCCCAAATCGCCACCTGTTTCCAGGGTTGTAAACTCCATTTGCAGGGCTTTGATTTTAACTTCATCGTCGGTTGACAGGTCTTCATCTACTTCGTCTTTGCGGTCATTTAAAGACTGCATTACCAGCTTTGCCATTTCCCAGTCTTCGTTGGTCCAGGTGCTGCGTTGGCTGCGCACATTCTCTAAAAAGGTGATGTATACCTGCCGTACATTGTCGCGGGTAATAGTTGTTTTATCTGCGTAGGTTCCTAGCAGTTTCTGCTCCCATTCGGTTAGCCTGGCAGCTCGGCGGTTACGTTCATATTCTTCGTCCGCTTTGTTGAATTCATCTTTCAGGTTCTGATAGTCCTGCTTCAACTCATCAGAGAAATTTTCCTGTTTCTGATCCAGTTCCCTGGTGCGGGTGGCAAAATCTTCTTTTGCCCGTTGCCAGTCTTCTTCGGTGCGGTCGGCAATGTTTGCTGTTGATTGGTTTACCCATGTTCTGAAATCGCCAAGTTCGTCTTCTACTTCGGCTTCTTTAGAGGCTGAGCAGCTACTTAGCAGTGCCACTGTAAAAAGTATACTTAATAGTTGGTATGCTCTCTTTTTCATGATGCTTCGTGTTACAATGTTTTATCCACATACGCAACAAATAAACATAAGATACTATATTCCAGAGACTTAATACCACAATATTTAAATACAATTAATGCTTTATTGTAAACCTGTTACCTGTAACACCGTACATTTAACAAGACAAACCCATCGCTTATGATATAGCTCAACCAGTACAATTTAAAAATATACTTCAATAGAAATTTTATACCCTGCCCTCACTACCGGGGGTGAAGACCGTAATAACCTATGCTACGAGTATGCGCGTTTTTAATGCACAAGTGTAGCGTAGGTTATGTCTTTAAGGAGGAAACTATAAAAAAAGTGGCGGCCCCTGTTTTGCAGGGGCCGCCACTTTTTTTATACTTACTATAGGCTATAGCTTGTTGATCTTAGCCAGTAGTTCTTCTGTGCTTTGCACATCATCACCGTTCCTCTTTCCTGCGGCAATGGCTTTTTCGGCTGCTGCACGGGCTTTGTCTTTCTGGCCAAGTTTATAGAGCAATGCTGCATGCGTATCGAGGTTAGCGTAACCTGGTGCTATACTTACCGATTTTCTGGCCCACTCCTCCGCTTTCTGCAGCATGGCTTTGTCATCTATCGTTTCATAGTATTTCCAGGCAATACTGTTAAGCCGGTTGGCGTCGGTGCTGAAGTAAGTATCATAAAGCTTAGCGTTTGCAGCATGGTACTTTGGCAGATCCTGCTTGCGCTCGTAGTAGATAGCATCCGAGAACAACAATGATCTTTCAGCATCTTTCAGTTTCAGGTTAGCTAATTCTGATTTCAACTTATTAAACTCAGCATCTCTACCTTCATAAGCAGCTTTGTTCATACTTCCTTCATACACGCTCAATATTTTTCTGTCAACAGTATCAGCAGAATACTTTTTAACAAAAGCTTCTCTGTTTTTAACCAGGTGTGCAAAGGTTGGCGACTCTACAGAGTTTATGTTGCTAAGGATCAGTTTCCAGTTTCCGCGCTCCAGTAGTTGCTCTGATTTCTGTGTTGCAAAATATGCTTCGGCTACTTTACCGGCATCCAGGGCGGCTTCGTTCAACACTTTCAGGTAGCCCATCATAAAGTCAGCAGAACGGTTACCGGCATCAAATTTCTTCTGGTACGATGCAAAGTTCTGTTGTGGATCGTTGGCAATAGAAGCTACCTGCAAAAACATTTCAGCAGGCCTTGCTCCCACTGTGCGGTGCATTATACTACCATCTGCTGCTAAAAACAGAAAGCTCGGATAAGCCTGTACCTGGTATTTTTTAGCTATTTCAATGCCTTCGCCTTTTTCCATGTCCAGTTTATAGTTCACGAAGTTCTTATTGAAGTATTCGGCAACTGCATCATTCACAAATACATTCTTATCCATCCACTTGCACGGCCCGCACCAGGTGGTATAAGCATCAATAAAGATGGGTTTCTTTTCAGTTTTGGCTTGTGCCATTATTTCAGCAACCGTACCTTTCCTGAAATTGATCTCTTTTGTTTGCGCCCAGGCACTACTGCTTACCAGCAATACCAGCATCCATAGTACTGTTTTTTTCATATGGTTTTAGATGAAATGAAGGGATTTGTCTTATTTGTAAACGTACTGCTATTACAGCCGAAATATTTATAGTAGCCTATATATAGCTCTAACGTAAACTATAAATAAAATTATACTTTTTTATGGATTAATTGACAGTACCACAACCTTTTTTATCTTAACAGGTTGATTGCACAGACGAACATCACACTTATTGATATAAACACTTATTCATATGGAGCAGCAGGAAGAATTTATGAGGGAAGCAATTAAGCTTTCGATAGACAAAATGGAAGCTGGTTTTGGCGGACCATTCGGGGCTATAGTTGTTTGTGATGGACAGATTATAGCACGAGGCTATAACAACGTACTTTCCTCCAACGACCCTACTGCGCATGCCGAAGTCGATGCCATCCGGAAAGCCTGCCAGGCTCTGGGTACTTACCAACTGGATAACTGCGAACTATACACCAGCTGCGAACCCTGCCCTATGTGCTTGGGAGCCATTTACTGGGCCAGGCCCAAAAAAGTATACTATGGTAATACCAAAGCAGACGCGGCCCGCATAGGGTTCGATGATCAGTTTATTTATGATGAAATTGAAAAACCTCTTACCGCACGCGCTATACCTATGGAACAGTTGCTACCCGATGCAGCCAAAGAAGCGTTTGACCGGTGGGAAGCTAAAGTTGATAAGAAAGGATACTAAATAAAAAGGCTGAGCTATACCTGCTCAGCCTTTTCAATTCTATATTTTATAGTTTGCTTAGCGGCGACCCATCATTTTAGCAAGGTTACCTAAACCGCCACGTGTTCCGGCCATCTTGTTCATCGACTTCATCATTTTGCGCATGTCGTTGAACTGCTTCATCAGGTTGTTTACCTGCGTAATGTCGGTACCAGAACCTTTGGCAATTCGGATACGGCGGCTACCGTTGATCATATCCGGGTTTTCACGCTCAGCTGGTGTCATCGAACGGATGATCGCTTCGATAGGCTTGAACGCGTTATCATCTATCTCCACATCTTTCAGGGCTTTGCCAACACCCGGTATCATACCTACCAGGTCTTTGATATCACCCATCTTTTTGATCTGCTCCAGTTGTGTCAGGAAGTCGTCGAAGTTGAACTGGTTCTTACGGATCTTCTTGTTGATACGCTTCGCCTCGTCCTCATCGAAAGCCTGCTGGGCACGCTCCACAAGGGAAATAACGTCACCCATGCCCAAGATACGCTGCGCCATACGATCCGGGTAGAACAGATCTAGGGCTTCCATTTTCTCACCAGTCGAGATAAATTTAATCGGCTTCTCCACAACAGCACGGATTGAAAGTGCCGCGCCACCACGAGAGTCACCATCCAGTTTGGTAAGTACAACCCCGTCGAAGTTGATGCGATCGTTAAAGGTCTTGGCTGTGTTCACCGCATCCTGACCGGTCATGGAATCCACCACGAATAAGGTTTCGGTTGGCTTAACAGCAGCTTTGATCTCTGCTATTTCTTTCATCATCGCTTCGTCCACGGCCAAACGACCGGCGGTATCGATGATAACTACTTTCTTATTTGTCTTTTTAGCATGCTCGATGGCATTCAGGGCAATCTGAACCGGATTTTTGTTTTCCAGTTCGGTATAAGCCTCTACGCCTACCTGCTCAGCCAGCACCTGCAGCTGGTTAATCGCGGCCGGACGGTACACGTCGCAGGCAGCTACCAGTACATTACGGCCCTGCTTTTTAATATGGTTTGCCAGTTTACCGGTAAAGGTTGTTTTACCAGAACCCTGCAGACCTGCGATCAGAATGATAGCCGGATCACCTTTCAGGTTAATATCCTGCTTTTCGCCACCCATCAGCTGGGTCAGCTCTTCATACACGATCTTTACCATCAACTGGCCCGGCGAAACAGAGATCAATACATCGCGGCCCATGGCCTCGTCTTTGATCTTATCGGTTACAGTTTTGGCAACTTTATAGTTAACATCGGCATCTACAAGGGCGCGGCGCACCTCTTTTATAGTTGCTGCTACGTTTATTTCGGTAATGCTTCCCTGGCCTTTAAGGGTTTTAAAAGCTCGGTCTAGTTTGTTACTTAAATTATCAAACATCTCTTTCTTCTGGATTTACCTACAAAAATAAACAAATTTTACTTGTCTGAACCACTGATTAAAAATGATTTGAGGGATTTACCTGATTTCAGTCAACAGATAAAATCAGCAAAGTTCTATTCTCAAATCCAGCAATATACATCCAGACAATCTCTTATTAATCTAACCAATCATTTCAATCACTGGTTCAAGCAATTCGTAAAGCCATAATTAGTATATATATTTCTTATATTTGAAACGACAGCTAAGCAAATTACCGCTTTGGAAAAGACCGACACAACAAACTTACTATACATATCTTATTACTGGCCTCCTTCCGGTGGTCCGGGTGTGCAACGTGGCTTAAAATTCTGCAAATACCTGCCGCAGTTTGGCGTGCAGCCCGGCGTACTTACGGTAGATGAAAAACAGGCATCGTATGCCCTCCTCGATCCTACGTTTGAGAAAGAAATTCCGGAAGGTTTGGAAGTATACCGCACTGCTACCTCAGAGCCTTTTGAATATTATAAAAAGTTATCTGGTAAAAAAGAGATTCCTTACAGCGGCTTTGCTAACCAGAAAACAAAAGACTCTTTTGTAGATAAGGTGTTTAAGTTTGTGCGCGGTAACCTTTTTATACCTGATGCCCGTGTTGGCTGGAACAAACATGCCCTTAAAAAAGCTGAAGAACTTATAGTTGCTGGCAAGTATAAAGCCATACTTACCACCAGCCCGCCGCATTCTACGCAGCTGATAGGGTTGAAGTTAAAGCAAAAGTATAATCTGCCCTGGGTAGCCGACCTCCGCGACCCCTGGACCAATATACATTACTACGACCAGCTACTGCACACACCGATTGCCAAACGCTTAGACGAGAAGTATGAGCGGCAGGTGCTGGAGCAGGCCGACGCTATAATAGTTACCAGCGAAGACACCAAACGCCTTTTCCTGAACAAGCCGGCTAACATTCACGCTGATAAGATACACGTCATCCCGAATGGATACGACGAAGACGACTTTGTTTTCCCGAGCAACCCACCGGAAGATACTTTTCTGATAACTTACACCGGCACCATTACTGAGCAGTATAACATTGATGTTTTCCTGAAGGTGATTGCCAATTTGCTTTCCACGCACAGTGAGATAAACTATAAACTCAGGTTTGTAGGCAAAGTATCAGAGGGTGTGAAGCAGCGGATTATGAAAGCTGGTCTGGAAGGTATTACAGAATATATTTCGTACGTGCCGCACCAGGAAGCCATTAAATATATGATGGAAAGTACTGTGCTGCTGCTCTCTATTGCGGAAGTAGACAGTGTGTACGCCAATGTTCCCGGCAAATTGTTTGAGTACCTGGCATCTAATAAACCTATAGTCGCGCTTGGTCCTGTTCATTCTGCCATGGACCAGATCATAGACGAATGTGGTGCAGGCCGCCTGTTCCACTACACCGCCTACGACCTGATGCTGGATCACATGACCCAGATGAGCAAAGCGTGGAAGATCAACCCGAACCTAGACCTGCCTTTTATAAATCATACCCGTTTCTCCAGAAGAGCCCTCACAGAAGAACTGGCGAAGGTGGTGGAGGGATTGGTGAAGAAATAGGGCTGGCTGGAGTAGTGTTATCTAACCACCCCTTTATTCCCTCCTTGTATAAGGCAGGGAGCTTTCTTTATTGCTATAGTTAGAGCTATAGTTCTATAGTTGCCGTTTCTACACCCCTATAGTCCCCTCAAGGGGATAATTCTGCTAAAGGAGGGTTGTAGCTATAGTTCTATAGGTACAGACCACAAGCGGACAGGTCGCGACCTGTCCCTATGAATAAACTATTATGCTAATAAAAGCTATGCAAATATAGATTCTCAATCTATAAGAACTATAGCTATCGAAGTGTTTTCAGTCTTTGGGTTGAGCGCCTTTGATTTGTTGCGGTGCCGAAGGCAACACGAGCACAGCGAGGGTAGCTTCAAATCAGCAGCGCGATGCCCAACGACGGGGCCTCGCGGCCTTGAGCGCACCAAAGCTAACTATAGAACTGTAGGCAAGTAAAGCTCCCAGGAAATCAAGAAGTTTGAAGGTATAGCTAGGTCAGAAAAGTTTAAAACCTAACTACAGGACAAATAAGATTTCTCGCTAAACTAGAATTGACGAAAATAAAATTATAGCAAACTCAATACATTTTCCGGTGGGCGGCCAATAACCGCTTTATCACCCTTCACTACAATCGGTCTCTCAATCAGAACCGGATTATCAACCATTGCCTGAATCCATTCTTCATCAGATAAAGTTTTACCGGCGAACTGCTCTTTGTATACTTTCTCGCCTTTACGTACCAGTTCTTCAGGTTTTATGCCTAGCTTCTGAAGTATAGCTTTTAATTCTGCTGCTGTAGGTGTTTTCTTCAGGTACTCTACCACTTCAAATTCCTGGTTATTTTCTTTCAGAAGATCAAGCGTACAGCGGCTTTTACTGCACATGCTATTATGATAGATCGTTATCATAGTCTCAAGATTTCGTACATCGTAAAAGTAGGTATTTCTTCCGAATCAAAGTATAATACCTCACATTCCATAAGCAATTGTAACATCTGAAAACAGATGTAGTAAGAAGCATAAACACTACACATCACCCTTTATGCAGGCAGGCACCGATATTGAAGTAAATTCCTGGCTCGAGCTGCAAGCAGCGCTCTTCGACCATAGCTGGGATCCATCTCTGAATCGTTTCCGCTCATCTTATGTGTACCGGGGCAGCTGGAACAAATCCTATGACCTGAGTACCAGCATTACGCGCATAGGTCCGGAATACGAGAAACTGGAAACGCATATTCTCCGCAACTTTCGGAAGTATGCGCATGGCATGGCCGCACAAAGCGATATGATCTGGAATTGGCTGGCACTGGCACAGCACCATGGCCTGCCTACCCGCCTGCTCGACTGGACCTACTCCCCTTACGTAGCCCTCCATTTTGCTACGCAGAACCTTGAAAAGTATGATGAGGATGCGGCTGTGTGGTGTGTGAATTATGTAAAATCTACAGAATACTTACCGAATGCGCTGAAAAAAGCGATAGACGAAGAAGGATCAAATGTATTTACACCAGAAGTACTTGCTCCTGTGTCGCCCTCCTTTAAATCATTATCCAGTTTCCATAAAGATGATTATGTTATTTTTCTGGAGCCGCCTTCATTGGATGCACGCATTATGCAGCAGTACGCTTTGTTCTCGATGATGTCGGACGTGAAGGCAGAATTAAGCCAGTGGTTGCAGCAACGCCCGGAGTTATACTTCAGAGTAATTATACCTGCAAAACTAAAGTGGGAAATACGGGATAAATTAGATCAGGCTAACATTACAGAACGGGTACTCTTCCCGGGCCTGGCAGGGTTGAGCCAATGGCTGAAACGCCATTACACGCATACCTGAGCCAGCAGAAAATTTAAATAAAATTGATCGTATAACTTAATGTGTGTATGTATAAAATGCTTAATTTAAGCAACCAATACACCCTTACACGTTATTTATGCTTACCCGCTTACTTCCCAACTTTAATCCAACTAAGAATTGCTTAACTCTTATTCTTTGCTCCACTACCGTGCTTGCCAGCAGTTGCATGCAGGAGCGCGAAGCACAGCAGGCAGCCCAGGCCGCTACACCAACGCCACCTGAAACAACTATTGCACAGGATACCGCAGCCAGAATCAAAACCAACCCGGCGGATACTGCAACGTTGGCTTCTCAGCCTGCTGCAGATACTTCCTGGACTTATCCGGGCCCTAAACCATTACCAGGTGCTATACTTCCGGAAAAGCGGATATTGGCATTTTACGGCAACCCGCTATCAAAACGCATGGGTATTTTAGGGGAACTTCCTCCTGACAAAATGCTTCAGAAGCTTGATGAAGAAGTGGCTAACTGGAAAGCGGCCGATCCAGCTACGCCTGTTCAACCGGCTTTGCATGCCATAGTAGTTACAGCCCAGGGCAAGCCAGGCCGTGGCAGCAAGTATAGGTTGCGCATGACGGACAAGATGATAGAGGATGTGCTGGATATGGCCAAACAACGCGATGCTATTGTGTTTCTGGATGTGCAGGTAGGCCGAAGTACCTTGCAGGAAGAACTACCACGCCTTGTAAAATACCTGCAAATGCCTAATGTGCATTTAGGTATAGATGCTGAGTTTGCCATGAAGAACGGAGGTGTACCTGGCCGCAGGATCGGATCGTTCGATGCCAAAGACATTAATTTTGCAACTGGTTTTCTTGCTGACCTTGTAACAGAACACCAGTTACCACCAAAGTTACTGATCGTTCATCGCTTTACGCAGGGCATGATCACCAATACTGAAAACATTAAACTAGATCCACGCTACCAGGTAGTAATGCATATGGACGGATGGGGTGGCCCGGCTCTGAAAAAGGATACCTATCGCCGCTATATTAAAAACGAGCCGGTACAGTTTACAGGATTTAAGCTGTTCTATAAAAATGATACACGCGGCGGTCATCGCCTGATGACTCCGGCAGAAGTGCTTGCTCTTACACCAAAGCCGATGTATATCCAGTATCAATAAGTTTAATTTTGAATTGAGTAATTTTGGAATGATTGAATGCATTATCAAGCTTGTCATCCTAGTGTAATGAGACCTTTAACTATAGTTTGAAATAGATCTCTCGCTACACTCATAATGACAGTAAAGTAAAGAATAAATCAACTGTAAAGTATAAGGCAGCCAGAAAACCAGCTGCCTTATACTTTATCAGATATTCGTAACTCAGCATTCAAGACTCAGAACTATCTCTTTAGTTTGTCTTTCATCCATTCATCCAGCATATCCACCAGTTTCTGATTAAAGTGAGTAGCAGCAAAGGCATCGTACGTTCCTTCGTTTTGCATGCGCAGGTATTCTTTCTGCGTACCTGATTCTGCAAAAGTATGGTCGGTGCGGGGCACCAGTTTATATTCTGCCTTGCCCGGGTAGTAGCTATTCACAACATCTGCAATAATTTTGGCCCCATCTTCGTCTATGGCTTGCACATCGGCCTCCCCGAACAAAGATAAAGTATAAGCATTTGCTTCTTTCCAGGCTCTGTTTACCGGTACATCGTGTAGTTCCTGCAGGTAAGTATAGTGGCGACCAAACAAGTGTCCTTTACCATCATACTCATAGTTCTGCTCCAGGTAGGCTTTATACTTCGGGTTTTCGGCTAGCTGTTGCGGAGTTTTCTTTAGTACCATCAGCTCATACAGCATCGGCAACGATGTTTTCATATCCTCATCTACCTGTACATAATCTATACCTGCTATCGGGCGCTGCTCTCTACCTAATTCTATCATGTACTCCAGCCATGGTTTGCCAGTAGAGCCGTACGTTATAATACCCTTTACTTTATTCTCCATGGCTATGAGCGGAGCTGTAGTTGCACCCAGCGAGTGACCGAACAGGAACACGTTATCTTTATCTACAAAATCATAGGTTTTCAGCTTTTTAAGTCCGGCGGCAAAGGCAGCCAGTTCTTCATTATACCCAATTTCTGCGCAGGGCTTCGTGCCTTTGGCATCGCCCATACCCGGTTTCTCCATCCTGAATACGGCATAACCTTTTGCAACCAAACCATCTATCAGGCGGCGCTGGGTGTCGTGTTCGGGCATATTATCTAAAGAGTAGCAGCTAAACCCTTGAATAAAAAATACTGCCGGAAACCTGCCTTTGCCCTTAGGCTTTTTCATGATGGCACGTGCATAACCATTATTTTCCAGTGCCACTTCATCGTAAATCACATCAGCCTTTGGGTCGGTTTCGTAGGGCATGGGCTTTACCTTTCCTTTTACCTGCATCCTTTTACCGTTGCGGTACAAGTTTATACTCACTTTCTCATCTGCTGTAAAGGCTTTAGCTGTGGCCACTACCTCTTGTGCATTGGTTACTTCTTTTCCGTTAATGCTTACAAGCACATCCTGTGGTTGCAACTTTAGCGAAGCCGCGGTGCTGTTAGGTATAACAGCCATCACGATAGCCCCTTTTGCGGAAGGTACATTTTTAGCAGCAGCCACGGAATCGGTGAGCGGTGCCACCTGCACTCCCAGAAAGGGTCGTCGTTTCAGGTTTTGTGCAGTTACAACCGGGGTACAAAGCAGTACTGTCAGGAGTAAAAAGATCGGATTTCTCATAGTTTATAGTTAGTAGCTTTTAATCAGGGGACAGGTTGAAGATTTATACTTCCACCTAAAGTATAAAATTCATCACTTCACTTAAATTATCTTTTTAAAGTTAAAAATATTCCATAACTTATAAACATGTAAGGTGCACAACATAAAATTCAGAAAGTTTGCACCTGCCGGGAGCAAAAAGGCCCGGATTTTGCGTTAGGAGATTACAAACAAGCTGGTGCAGAAGTATAACTTCTAAAAGACAGCGTTTTAGCGAGAGGGGAAATTTATGGCGCAGTTCTTACAAGCCTCGTCGGCACTGAAGTTTGCCGTACGGTTTATCCAGATCATCATCGTGTTTCCGATGGCGGTGTTGCTCAGTTTTTATGTGCCACCGTACAAGTCTATGGACTATGAGCTTCACTTTTTACTATGGCTAATGGTTTCGGCAGCTATTTCTGTTGTAGTTACCCGTTTCAGCCCGAAGCTTATCGTGTTCACATTCTTTATTATTATGGGCGTGTTCTTTTATAACAGTAAGTTCCCGGGCATTACATTCGGCGATATTTATTCAGATTATAATGCAGCGTTGGTAAACATGACCAGCAATCCGCATAAGGTATCTTACTTTAAGCCGGTTAAGGGTACATACTTTCAGGAAGAACGTGTTAAAAACGCTATGCAGCCAACCCACCCGAAGCTGCGCAACTTTGCCGTAGAAAATTCTACCCGTTATTTTCATGATGAATATTACCGCAAGTATGGCAAGCTGGCCCGTTATTTCTCGCTGTTTAAATATGTGCGACAGAACTGGAAATACGTGAACGACCCGGTAAATATGGATTATTACTCTCCTCCTGTTGAAAGTATGGAACTGCTGGCCGGAGACTGTGACGATTACGCTATTCTGATGGCATCATCGGTAATGGCCATTGGTGGCGAAGCGCGTGTGGTTATCTCAGAAAGCCACATGTATACGGAAGTAAAAGTAGGTGAATCGGAAGATATTGATGAGGTAAGCCATGTGGTGAGAACGTTGTTTCCGGATGAAGTGAACAGCGGCAAAATACACTTTCATGAAACCAATGATGAGCTCTGGATCAACTTTGATTATACTGCCCGCCACCCGGGTGGTTATTTCCTGGAGCCTGAACTATACAGCGTAATTACTTTTGCAGAATAAGCCTATACTATAAGTACAGCTAAATCAGTTTTATACTCGTACAAGTGCAGCAGCCACCTTGCCGGTGGCTGTTTTATTATTTAATTTAGCCTGATAACCTAAACTGATTCTACCTATGCCCAAAATTCTGATTATAGATGATGAGCGGGCCATCCGTAGTACCCTGAAGGAAATTCTGGAGTTTGAGAATTACGCCGTAGACGAAGCCGAAGATGGCGAAAAGGGACTGCAGCTCCTGAGCAAAAGCAAGTATGATGTAGTGCTATGCGATATTAAAATGCCTGGCATGGATGGACTGGAAGTGCTTGAAAAGGCGATGGAGCTTTCACCAGATACACCGTTCATCATGATATCGGCACACGGAACGATAGATACTGCCGTGGAAGCCACCAAAAAAGGTGCCTATGACTTCCTGCAGAAACCACCGGATCTGAACCGTTTGCTGGTAACTGTTCGCAACGCGCTGGATAAAGCTACACTGGTAACCGAAACCAAGATACTTAAGAAGAAGATCTCCAAAACCTATGAAATGGTGGGTGCTTCGGAAGCACTTGGACGTGTGAAACAGGCCATCGAAAAAGTAGCCCCAACCGATGCCCGCGTACTTATAACCGGCCCTAATGGATCTGGTAAGGAACTGGTAGCGCGCTCTATACATGAGCATAGCAACCGCGCCAACGGCCCATTAATAGAAGTTAACTGCGCGGCTATACCTAGCGAACTGATCGAGAGTGAATTATTTGGCCACGAAAAAGGCTCGTTTACATCGGCAGTAAAGCAACGCATCGGTAAGTTTGAGCAAGCCAACGGCGGCACACTGTTTCTGGATGAAGTTGGGGATATGAGCCTTTCCGCTCAGGCCAAAGTGCTGCGTGCCCTGCAGGAACATAAGATTACCCGCGTTGGTGGCGACAAAGACATTCAGGTGGATGTGCGCGTGATTGCGGCAACCAATAAAAACCTGTTGGAGGAGATCGAAGCCAAAAATTTCCGTGAGGACTTGTACCACCGCCTGGGTGTTATACTGATACATGTGCCGCCACTTAACGAGCGACGCGAAGACATTCCGGACCTGGTAACCAAGTTCCTGAACGACATTGCCAACGATTACGGTAACAAGCCTAAAACGATTGCTGCGGATGCCATGCAGTACCTGCAAGGGCTGGATTGGCGAGGAAATGTGCGGGAATTGCGCAATGTGGTAGAGCGCCTGGTGATTATGAGCGGAAACGAAATCACCTTGGAAGATGCCAAAGCCTACGCCCGCCCGGTTGTAGCATAAACTTATACTTTGTAAACTATAAACCGCAGATCAGAAGTATAAAAGCTTCCGCTCTGCGGTTTTATAGTTTAGGAGAATTGATCCTTATTTGCTGACGCAGGTTTGTAACTCCACAGGGGCAGAGGCCCAAACTATAGTTCGTCACGAGCGAAGACGCCTGAGCCATTGTTAACCACTCTACACCACCAACAAATTACATCCCCGGATATCTGAATTATCAAAACGACCCAGTACTTCAAAACTCCCATCTTCATGTTGCCTGCCGATGTCTTTAGTTTCGATAAAAGCGCATGAATCTACATTGGCTAAGTCGATTACATTAATGCCACCTGAGCGGTGATGACTGCCGATATCGAATGGATCGTTAAGGTCGCGGAGCAGGGTCTGCATGGTTTGCCCGGCCTTGAAAAGCCCCTCTCCCATCGAATAACCTTGAGACAGTAGTTCCGTCATACCATATTCGGAGTGGATAGCATCAACGCCAAACCCCTGTTTTAAATAGCTATGCAGCTCTTCACGAACCATTTCACGGTGACGGCCTTTCATGCCACCAGTTTCCATGATTGTAACACCACTAAAATCATACTTTCCTTTCAGTTTTTCGGCCCAGTTTAATAAGGCGTAACTTACTCCGATAAGCAGTACTTTTTTGCCACGGGTGCGGGCTTTGGTTATACTTTGTAGCAGTTTACTATGATTATGTAGGTAAAAACCTTCTTCATGCTGCCTGGTCTGTTTTACAAAATAATCTACCATCGCAACCAAACTCGAGCCACCTTGCTCCAAGTAAGAAGGCAAAAGCGCCAGTACTACATATTGCTCCAGTGGCCCATAGAAGTGCTCAAAAATGTACTTTGTGTTTGCGTTATACCAGTTTAAGTCGGCAATATAGTGCTTGCTTCTGGTTTGCTGCGTTGTACCGCTACTTAAGAAGGTTATTTCAGGCTCAAAATCTCCTGTTGCAACCTTTTGCTGTTTAAAGAACTCTATTGGTAAAAAAGGAATTTGTTCTAAGCTGTTTATCTGGTCTGGCTGACAGTGCAGGTGTTTCAGATAAGCTTTGTAAACAGGATTATTTTCTGCCTGGTATCTGAAGAGCGACAGCGCCATCTGCGTAAAATCGACTGGTTGCCGGTGAAGCTGTTGTTTGAACTGTGCCTTGAAATCCATCAAATAAACTTATAACAAATCCTATATCTAATCGTTTGATTTAGTAAATTTAGCTTCATTTTTCTGATTTCCCTGTATGAACTATATGCTAAAGTATAGCTTTGCCTGCCTGCTGTTGTTGCTGGCCTTCACCTCCTGCCGCGAAGAGCCTAACTACCCGGATGAACCTCAGATATCGTTTAAACGGATAGAAAAATTTAGTCATGAGCCTTCAGGTGTAAAAACAGACACATTGACATTCGTTATTGGCTACCAGGATGGTGATGGAAATCTGGGTCTCAGACCATATGATTCAAGACAGGAGGCAACTGATCCGGACAGCCAGGCTCCTTTTAACTTTGGCTCGCCTTACTATAACAACTTCTTTCTTAAGTTTTACGAAGAGATAGAGCAACCTGATGGAAGCAAAGAATTTGTACCATTCAGAGGTGGATTTGAGTTACAGCAGCGCTTTCCCAGAATATCTTCAGATGAACGTGAGGAACCACTTGAAGGGGAAATCAGGTTTAAGTTCGCTTTTACTGAACTGGAAGTTAATCCCGGTACTGTTATGCGTTTCGAAGCTTATATTTACGACAGAACTACGCCGGTACCACATAAGAGCAATGTAGTAATTTCTGAACCTGTAACGCTCCTGGAGTAGTAGTAACAATATTTTAAACCAACAAAGAGGCCCTGCAACTATAGCTGCAGGGCCTCTTTGTTAGCTTATACTTTATACTTAGTAGATCGTAGGATATGCTTCCGGATCAGCTTCGTTCATAATGTCGTACACAGCTTCAAATACATCTTCTGTGTTAGGCTTAGAGAAATAATCTCCATCAGAACCATATGGCGGACGGTGCGCTTGTGCAGCTAAACACTGTGGTTTCGAATCCAGCCATCTCCAGGCGCCTTGCTCATCTACTACCTGCTGCATCATAAACGCAGTTGCACCACCCGGTACGTCTTCGTCTGTAAACAGCACACGGTTAGTTTTCTTAATAGAGTCTGTAATCACATGCTCAATATCGAACGGCAACAGCGTCTGCACATCTATTACTTCCGCAGAAATACCGAATTCCTCCAACTGGCGGGCAGCTTCCATGACGATACGGCACATAGATCCATAGGTAACTATAGTTACATCCGAGCCTTCTTTCAGGATCTCTGGCTTGCCAAGTGGCACGGTAAACTCCGCAATATTATTTGGGATGCGCTCTTTTAATCTGTAACCGTTTAAGCACTCAATAATAAGCGCCGGCTCGTCAGACTTCAGCATGGTGTTGTAGAAACCTGCTGCCTGTGTCATATCGCGCGGTACCAGCACGTGCATACCTCTTATGCTGTTCAGGATCATACCGATTGGAGAACCAGAGTGCCAGATACCTTCCAGGCGGTGACCGCGTGTGCGAACGATAAGCGGCGCTTTCTGGCCACCTTTGGTACGGTACTGCAAGCAAGCCACGTCATCGCTCAGGATCTGGATTGCATACAACAAGTAATCTAAATACTGGATCTCAGTTATCGGGCGAAGGCCACGTAGCGCAGCACCTATACCCTGACCAACTATAGTACATTCACGGATACCGGTATCTGTAACGCGTAACTCGCCATATTTTTCCTGTAAGCCGGCAAATGCCTGGTTCACGTCACCAATTTTACCAACATCTTCGCCAATGGCAAAAACACGTGGGTCGCGGGCTAGTATAGCATCAAAGCAAGCCTGTAATACTTCGCGACCATCTACAACCGGAGAATTATCATCAAACTCAGCTTTTACTTCTTCTACCAATAAAGCAGATTCCTCAGACTGGCTGTATAAGTAAGAGTTAAAACGGTCAGCATTCTCGCCAATCGTTTGCTCCAGCCAACCTACCAGTTCACGTTTTGCTGCATTTCGCTCATCACGTACGTAACGTAGCGCTTTACGAACTGCCCTAACTGCATCGCTACGGATAGGCACCGTTACTTTGCGGAGTTCTTCCGTTATAGTTGCAATTTCGGTGATATGCTCGCTGGCAGCAGCCAAATTATCCAGTAATCTTAATGCTTCGGCGTGGTCTTCTTTTATACCTGCATCAAAAGCAGTCCAGGCATTAGTGCGGGCCACACGTACTGCATCTTTCGCTTCATTCTCGATCTGGTCCAGCTGCTCCGTAGTAGCAATACCGTTAGCCAGTATCCACTCACGCATTTTCTTTAAACAGTCAAAATCAGCTTCCCAATCCAGCCTTTCTCTAGACTTGTAGCGCTCGTGTGAGCCAGAAGTTGAGTGTCCCTGAGGCTGAGTTACTTCTTCGACATGTACCAGTACCGGCACGTGCTGCTCACGGCAAACGCGCACAGCTGCTTCGTAAGTCTCGCAAAGGGCGGCATAATCCCAGCCTTTTACTTTAAATATCTCGTAGCCCTGCTCCCCTTCTGCGTTGCGCTGGAAACCGGCTAATATTTCAGATATACTTCCTTTAGTGGTCTGGTACTCAGCTGGCACAGAAATACCATAGCCATCGTCCCAAACCGAAACCAACATTGGCACCTGCAATACGCCACCTGCATTTATGGCTTCAAAGAACATCCCTTCAGAAGTAGAAGCATTACCTATAGTTCCGAATGCTACCTCGTTACCATTAACCGAGAACTGCTGTAAATGCTGCAATTCAGGATTCTGGCGGTATAGTTTGGATGCATAAGCCAGACCTACAAGGCGAGGCATTTGAGAAGCAGTAGGCGAAATGTCAGAGCTAGAGTTTTTCTGCTCCATAATGTTCTTCCAGTTCCCTTCCTCATCCAGCAGGCGGGTACCAAAGTGGCCATTCATGGCACGACCTGCTGTGGATGGTTCTGCTTCTACATCGGTGTGGGCATATAGTTGTGCAAAGTATTGCTGCAGTGTAAGTTCGCCAATGGCAAACATAAAGGTCTGGTCGCGGTAATAACCTGAACGAAAATCACCGTTCTGGAAGAATTTAGCCATGGCCAACTGGGCCACCTCTTTTCCATCTCCGAAGATACCGAACTTGGCCTTGCCCATAAACACTTCCTTGCGACCTGCAAGGCTGGCTTGGCGGCTTTCCCAACCTATTCTGTAATCCTGAAGTATTTCTTCAGCTGTTAATTTTTGAGTTATAGATACTTCAGCGGTTTGCATGTGATATCAGGGTATATACTTGTGGTATAATTTCATTCAAAAGTACAGAACATTAGCCTAAACTTCAAATTAAGCCCGTTCTTCACTAAATTTGGCACGATAGTGGAATCCGTTTTGTGAAAGATTTCCTATCTTTGTTTTGCTCCAAAAAATAAAGAGCAATTGTTTTACGTTAATTTGCTTCTCAATTTTTTGAAATGAGAAAAAACATATACATTATTGCGTTACTTTACCTGCTGCTGATTAGCTTTGGTGCCAGTGCACAAGGCGAACTTACCTTTGAAAAGGAAAGTCATGATTTTGGCAAGATTGCAGAAGGCACTCAGGCAACTTATGAATTTAAGGTAAAGAACGTGGGAAATCAGCCGGTGGTTATTGCCAATGTACAACCATCCTGTGGATGTACCACGCCGGATTGGACTAAAACTCCGATTTTACCAGGCAAAACAGGTGTTATAAAAGCCGTTTATAACAGTGCAGGGCGCCCGGGGCCGTTCCATAAGTCTATTTCGGTTACTTCAAATGCCAAAACTCCGAACACTGTTATTTACATAAAAGGAGAAGTTGGACCAAAAGATTTGAAAACCAGTTATACTCAGGAACAAAAACTGATGTCGCCGCGTTTGGCAGTTGGAAGTACAAACTACAGCTTTGGAAAACTTGAAAAAGGACAAAAAGCAGTAGCTAAATTCATAATAAAAAACACAGGTCGGCAGGACCTTGTAGTGCAGGGAGTGCAGAGCAAATGCAATTGCGTGAGCTATAAAGTATCTAAGCCTGCAATAAAAGCGGGAGAGCAGGCAGTTTTGGAACTTACATACATTCCTGTGATGTTAAAGGAGCAAAACGAGCCAGTAACCGTTTTATCAAACGATATTATAATGCCAAATCTCAGACTAACGCTGAAAGCAGATATAGTAGAGAGCCTGGCTAACAGAAATATGTTAAGGGAAGGCGAACAGCTGGTACCTTTCAGATAGTTTTTTTCATAGTTTTATTTTGTACTAACGGCAGTGATTTTATCGCTGCCTTTTTTCATTTTATACTTTTCCCTTTCTTCATTCATCCTACTTTCCGATACAATTTCTGTAGGTTTCCTAGGCCATTAAAACGTTGTTGTATTTGTTCTTTTAATTAGCTGAAGTTGTGGTATATTTGCGCAGCTTTTCCAAAACTAAATATAGAACGACATGATTATTGGTGTTCCTAAGGAAATCAAGAATAATGAGAACCGCGTAGGTGCAACGCCTGCAGGTGTAAATGAACTGGTACGTAACGGCCACACCGTATATGTACAGGCTACTGCCGGCGAAGGCAGTGGTTATGCTGACGAAGATTATCAGAAAGCAGGTGCTACTATACTTCCAACTATAGAAGAAGTATATGCCATTGCTGAGATGATTATCAAAGTAAAAGAGCCGATTGAATCTGAATACAACCTGATCAAAGAAGATCAGTTGCTGTTCACTTACTTCCACTTTGCATCTTACGAGCCGCTTACACACGCTATGATCGAGCGTAAAGCAGTTTGTCTTGCTTACGAAACTGTTGAGCGCCCAGACAGAAGCCTGCCTTTGCTGGTTCCTATGTCTGAAGTTGCTGGCCGTATGGCAATACAGGAAGGTGCTAAATACCTTGAAAAACCGTTGAAAGGCCGTGGTATACTTTTAGGTGGTGTACCAGGTGTGCGTCCTGCTAAAGTGTTGATACTTGGTGGTGGTGTGGTAGGTACAAACGCTGCTAAAATGGCTGCCGGTATGGGTGCTGATGTAACTATACTTGATACTAACCTGGCACGTCTGCGTTACCTGGATGATATCCTTCCTGCAAACGTAAATACGCAAATGTCGAATGAGTACACCATCCGTGAGCTTGTTCAGACACACGACCTTATCATTGGTGCAGTACTTATCCCGGGTGCAAAGGCTCCAAACCTGATCACACGCGACATGTTGAAGACCATGAAGCCAGGTACCGTCTTGGTTGACGTTGCTGTTGACCAGGGTGGTTGCATCGAGACTTGTAAGCCTACTACGCACGAGAACCCGACTTTCATTATTGATGATGTAGTTCACTACTGCGTGGCTAACATGCCAGGTGCTGTACCTTTCACGTCTACTCAGGCGCTTACTAACGCTACATTGCCTTATGCAGTGCAGTTAGCCAACAAAGGCTGGAAACAAGCTTGCGCTGATAACGCTGAGCTGAAAAAAGGTCTGAACGTTGTGAACGGTAAAGTAGTTTATCCAGGTGTAGCTGAAGCTTTTGGCTTAGAATATACTGATGTAGCTGCTGTACTGTAAGTATAACAGAACTATAATTAAACGCCTTCCGGAGTAAATCTGGAAGGCGTTTTTGTTTTTACCTCACCCCAGCCCTCTCGTTTTAAAGAGGGCCCCTACCCCCAGAACAGGAGAGGGAGCTTTAACTGCTTCATTTGTCATTTCGACCAGCGGGAGAAACCTGGGTTCTATAGTAGCCATTACCACCCCTGTGACCTGCGGTCGCAAGTAACGAACTCCCGTTCTCACTTGTCCTCAAGGGGACAGTTCTGCTGTTGCCAATTAACCAGCTATAGTTTTGTAGTTACTGTGGTCCAACCACCCCTAACCCCTCCTTATCTAAGGCGGGGAGCTTTCTGCAAATGGCTATAGTTGGGTTGGAGCTATAGATCTATAGTTACAGACCATGAGCGGACAGGTCGCGACCTGTCCCTACGGAACTATAACCACAGGAGAAACGATGCAACTACAGCTAAGCAATCAACTATAGCAGCTACTATCGAACGGTCACAGTCTTTGGGTGGAGCGCCTTTGATTTGTTGCGGTGGCGCAGCCAACCCGAGGCAACGAGGGGAGCTTCAAATCAGCAGCGTGATGCCCGAAGACGAGGCCCCGCGGCCGTGAGCGCACCACAGTTGGATATGAAACTATAGGTAAATAAAGCTCCCAGGATTTCTAGTGGCTATGAAAGTATAGCTAGAAAAAAACCAGACGCTAGCAGGAGCTGCGCACGCTGCTAGGTCTTTAGAACCCTGATTCAGAATTCTCACTAAAGCTCGAGATGACAAATACTATACTATACTATACTATACTATACTATACTATACTATACTATACTATACTATAAACCGGAATCTCCTGCAGTGGCTGAAACTGGCGCGTTTCGAAATCAACCTGCCAGCAATAATGCGCTAACCCATTTGTAATAACCACATACTTAGCTTTTATTGTTTGATTATAGACAGACACCTGTTTTACAACATCCTGCGTAATAGGCACGGAAGCCGCTTTACATTCAACTAACAAAAAAGGATTGCCACTGTTATCGTATACACATAAATCCGTGCGTTTCTGGAGTTTATTGTAATTGGTGCCGCGCTCTATACTTATCAGGCTTTTAGGATATTGCAGGTTATTGATGAGGTAATGCAGAAAATGCTGACGCACCCATTCTTCCGGTGTAAGAACTATATTCTTCCGGCGGAGTATATCAAAAATAAGATAATTAGCCCCGGATTTTGTAATTTTGTGTTCGAATGGTGGCAGATTAAGAGCATCCATGATGCAATTTAGCCATTTTCTGACGCTCCGCCCCAGTAGCACAGGCTACTAAGGCGGATTTTTTATATCTAATTGAGTATATTTAATTTATGAAGACGAAAGAAGAGATCGTAAACGACTGGCTTCCCCGATACACGGGTGTGCCACTGGATGAGTTTGGAGAATATATCCTGCTTACGAATTTTATAAACTATGTGCGCATGTTTGCCGATAGGTTTGGAGTAGAGATAAATGGTTTCGACAAGCCAATGCAGACAGCCACTGCCAATAACATTACTATTATCAACTTTGGTATGGGTAGTGCTATGGCGGCAACCGTAATGGACTTACTTTCAGCCATCAAGCCTAAAGCAGCCTTGTTCTTGGGCAAATGCGGTGGCCTGAAGAGAAAAACACAGTTGGGCGACCTTATACTTCCTATAGCAGCTATCCGCGGCGAAGGTACCTCAGACGATTATTTACCACCTGAAATTCCGGCTCTTCCTTCTTTCCGTTTGCAGCGTGCGGTTTCATCCATGATCAAAAAACATGAGTTGGATTACTGGACTGGTACAGTGTATACTACCAACCGCCGCGTTTGGGAACATGACGAAGACTTTAAAGATTACCTGCGCCAGATCCGGGCAATGGGTATTGATATGGAAACAGCCACCATTTTTACCGTAGGCTTTGTGAACGAGATTCCTCATGGGGCGCTTCTGCTGGTTTCCGATAACCCGATGACTCCAGAAGGTGTTAAGACTTCAGCCAGCGACAAACTGGTAACCACCTCTTATGTAGAAAAGCACCTGAGCATAGGTATTGATTCTTTGATTGAACTTCAGAATTCAGGAGAATCTGTTAAACACATGCGCTTCGAATAAACAATACAATGAAGAATACATTACGCACTTTTGCTGCGGTTGTACTGCTTGGCTCCACCCTGCTCGGCGGTTGCACCAGTACCCAAACAGCAACCGAAACCGCTGACCTTATAGTTTATAACGGTACGGTTTATACAGTTAATAATAACTTTGATAAAGCTGAAGCCTTTGCTGTAAAGGATGGTAAAATACTGGCCGTAGGAACATCAGAGGAGATCAGGAATAAGTATAAAGCAACCGAAGAGCTTGATGCCCAAGGAAAGGCAATATATCCCGGCTTTAACGATGCCCACTCCCACTTCTACCGTTATGGCTTGTCGCTACAGTCGGCTGACCTGGTAGGAACAGAATCCTACAAAGAGGTAGTACAGAAAGTAACCGAGCAGCGCGAAAAGTACCCGGACACCGAATGGATTACCGGCCGCGGCTGGGATCAGAACGACTGGGCAGTGAAGGAATTCCCTACAAAGGATACGCTGGACTCGCTTTTCCCGAACACACCGATTATACTTACCCGTGTAGATGGACATGCTGCTATAGTTAACCAGAAAGCTTTGGACCTGGCAGGTATAAAACCAACCACTAAAATGGTGGGCGGCCTGGTTGAGGTGAAAAATGGTAAAATGACCGGTATCCTGATCGATAATGCCATTGACCTGGTATCGGCTAAGATACCCGAGGCTAGCGAAGATGAACAGCGCCAGGCTCTAAAAGCTGCTGAACAGAATTGTTTTACTGTTGGACTCACTTCGCTTGCCGATGCCGGTTTGGATAAAAGTACAGCTGATCTGATGGATGCCATGCATAAGAGTGGCGATCTGCAGATGCGCGTGTACGTGATGCTGAACCCAACCAAGCCAAACCTGGACCACTACCTAAAGAATGGTATTTACAAAACTGAAAGGTTGAATGTTCGGTCTTTCAAGATTTATGGGGATGGTGCGCTAGGATCTCGTGGTGCTGCTTTACTTAAGCCATATCAAGATAAGGCAGGGCATTATGGCTTCCTATTAGCTACAGAACAAGAGTTTAGAAGTATAGCCGCGCAGTTGGCAAAGTCTGATTTCCAGATGAACACCCATGCTATCGGCGACTCTACAAACCGTTTGTTGCTGGATATATATGGCGAAGTGTTAGTTGGTAAAAACGACAAACGCTGGAGAATTGAGCACTCCCAGATCGTAAACCCTGCTGACATGGACAAGTATGGCAAGTATAACATTGTGCCGTCGGTGCAGCCAACACATGCCACATCAGATATGTACTGGGCCGGTGACAGATTGGGCAAAGAGCGTATTGCACATGCATATCCGTTTAAAGAGCTGATGCAGCAAAACAACTGGATTCCGCTAGGTAGTGATTTTCCGGTTGAGCATATCAACCCGCTTTATACTTTCCATGCGGCAGTTGCACGCCAAGATGCTAAGAATTATCCAAGTGGTGGTTTCCAGATAGAGAACGCACTGACACGTGAAGATGCTCTGCGCGGCATAACAATATGGGCAGCAAAAGCGGCTTTTGAAGAAAATGAGAAAGGAACCATAGAAGCCGGTAAATTTGCTGACTTTGTGATTATGGAAGATGACCTGATGACAGTTGCTCCGGAGAAGATGCGTAACATGCAGGTGCTTTATACTTATGTAAATGGTAAACAGGTTTACAAGAAGTAAACCGCAACTATTAACTATAAAAAATGCCGCTGCAGTAATTTGCAGCGGCATTTTTTTTAAGAGCTATAGTTAATCTATAGTTTACGAAGCTACATTAGCTTTTACTTCCTGCTCCGCTCCTATGGCTCGTTTCCAGCGCACCATTGACAAAAAGATCAGCCCAAGCGCAAAGAAAATAATAAGCGCCAGAATACTGTTTCGCATAGAGCCGGTAAGTTGTGCTACCAAACCGTAAGCCAGCGTGCCTAAAACGATAGATACTTTCTCGGTCACATCATAAAAGCTGAAGAAAGAAGCATGATCTATAGTATGAGCAGGTATCAATTTGGAATAAGTAGAACGTGAAAGAGACTGAACACCACCCATTACGGTGCCAACTATAGCTGCCAGCACATAAAAGTCCATCTCTCCTCTTATAAAATAAGCTCCTATACAAATGCCAATCCAGATGATGACTGCAACTATAAGTGCCCTGATATTACCATACCTGCTGGATAAGACCGCAAACGCATAGGCACCGGCAATTGCTACCAGCTGGATAATGAGAATCGTAAGTATAAGCGCATCATCAGCCAGTTTTAATTCTTCAATTCCAAAAATAGTGGCCACATACATTACCGTCTGCACACCCATGTTATAAAAGAAATAAGCCAGCAAAAAGCGCTTCAGCATAGGCAATTGCTTTACCTGATTATATACTTTCTGCAACTCCTTGAAACCGTTCAGGATCCAGCTGCCCTGAGGTTTGCGGTTGTATACATTGCCCGGCAGGTGGTAAAAGGAGTACTGGGCAAAAACAAACCACCAAAGTCCGGTCGTCAGAAAGGCGATGCGTGGTGGCAGACTTTTGTTTTCGGCGGCAATGCCAAACCACTCCGGCTTCATGATCATGGCCAGGTTAAATATCAGTAGCAAAACACTACCTATATACCCCATCGAAAAACCGCGAGCACTCAGCTTATCAAACTGATCTTCGGTAGCAATTTCGGGCAGGTAAGCATTATAGAAAACTATACTTCCGCTAAAACCGATGGAGGCCAGCACAAAAAGTATAACTGATAAAGTAAATGTATCGCGGGTAAAGAAGTATAAACCAATGCAGGAAAGTGAACCCAGGTAACAAAACAGCTGCATGAACAACTTTTTACGTCCGCTATAGTCAGCAATAGACGTCAGGAATGGACTAAGCAACGCAATGATCAGGAAAGCACCTGACACTGCATAAGAGAATAGTACTGAGCTCTCCAGGCTAAAGCCCAGGAAATTAACTATAGTAGATTTGGTATCCGGGTCAGTGGCTACGGCACTATAGTAGATCGGGAAGATGGTAGACGTAATAACCAGCGAATAAACCGAATTGGCCCAGTCGTAGAAGCACCAGGCGTTGGTTATCTTAGGATTGTTCTTTTGCATGCATCAAGATATTAAAAATCTAAATCATGCCGTTGATTCCGAAGTATAAAGTATAGTTGTTTCTATTTATTAGATCCCATTTTATGGAGTATGAGCTCCCACAAGTGCTCAAAAGGCATAATTTCGGTTTCGGCGTAGGCTATACCTGCTGCCGGAGTTTGTTGCAGCTTGTTGAACAGGTAACTTCCTTTTCGCTTGCATGCTTTAACATCCGGATACTCACGCCCTGCTATAAGAAGCAGTTTAAGAAAGAGCTTAGTGCGGGCATCTTCTGTAGCACCCAGATATTTAGTTATAAATTTCCTGACCCTGTCTATTTCTCGCTCTATTAGTTCTGGTTGTTTCTTTTCAAGTACAAGTACAAAGTCCAGTATCAGATTCCAGACATTATATCCTTTTTTATCCCGGGGAATATGTTTGTATTTCAGATCTTTTTTAACTGGAGTTGTATACCCTGTTATATAATTTAAAAATCTATAAAAAAGGTACCAACGTTCCTGTGCAGCATATTTTAATTCATGATAATATTTATGCATCAGTACTTCTGTTAAAAGTTCTTCTGCAATAGGATAACTTTTAGAATGCACTGCTAATTGAAAGTAATTCTCCATATGCATGAACCAGTTGTTCGTGCCATTCTCTATATTATATTTTAGTTTTTCTGCTTCCACTAATCCTTCCTTGTATTGTTGAGTCCGGAGGTAAGCAAATACAAGAAGGAACCTATTAAAGTTTTCTGAAAAGTAGAGCCTATGTACCTTGCCTGAATTGTAAAGTGTAAATGTACTATTTATATAACTGATGGATGAATTGAAATCTCCCACTACTTCATAGTACATAACTTTGAGTTGGTGATATCTTTTAAAGACTTGACTTGATTCTGAAGCTTTCCAAAAATCTTGAAGTTCATTGATATAACTTAATAACTTCTGCTGGAACTTATAATTTGTCTCAACTCCTAACTTGATGTCAAAACGAATGTCAAAATATCTTTTGTCCGCTTCTCTTTCTATTTCCTGAATTCTGTAAAGTTTTTCAAGTCTGGAGGTACATTCATCAAATTCCTTCCTATTGTATTTTTTCTCAGCTAACAAAGTTCTTAACTGCTCTAATCCATCAATTTGATATTTTACAAATTGAGCATCTTGTGCAATTGTTAATACTTTTTTTAGTTGCTGTTCAGACAAAATGGCTTCATCAACCCATCTCAGAGCATCAGCCAAGTATAAAATTTTACGGCACTTGATTTCAATTCCCCCAATTTCATCTACAAGCTTTAGGTTATCAGTATCCAAGAAAAGTAACTGGTTATAAAGCTTCCTTTTAACCCTTGACTTAAGCATCTTATAAGCTCCTTGCTTTCCTGGCTTACCATATAGTTTATCTATTAAGAATGCTTCATCTTGTGGCTCTTCATCTTTAATTGATTGATATAAGCGGGCTTCGAGACTTATATTATCTGAATAATTAAGTAAGGCTGAGGTAGATGATTTGCCCTTACGCTCCAGTATATCAATGAGCTTTTTAATTTCTTCCATTGATTTTCTTATTTAGGCATTGATTCTAAAATCAGCTCCCATAAGTGTTCGTAAGGAACAATCTCAATTTCGGCATAGGCATCTCCTGGGGTTGGAGTTTCAATAAGTTTCTGATAATGTTTTGCCCCTTTTATTCTGCATGATGCGGCATCATAGTCTTCTGTTACAGTTAGCATTAGAAGTTTTAAAAACAATTTACTTCTGAGACTAAAAGTATCTTTCAAATGCGTTAAAATATACTTTTTAAGGCTTTCAATCCGATAAAGTAAACCCTCAGTATCTCCTTTTTTTAGGAAATACATAAACTGTAGTATAAGTATGGCTACGTTAAAACCTTGCTTATCTTTACTATATTCATTAACCGAAGTAACGAAGTTCTGATAATTAAATCCTTCTAATACAGGTGATTTAGGTTCCAAAAAATATAAGTAGGCAGTATATAACTGCCATCTTTCTGTAGCATCATTCGAAATGGTAGTAAAGCTTGTGTTAGTTCGAACTCTATGCAGTAAAACTGTTGCTAACTCGTATTGCCTTGCATGTACAGCTAACAGGAAATAATTTTCCATATAAGCGAACCAGTTTTTAGTAGTTGAATCAAACAAACTATAAAAATCATTCGCATAAATTAGACCCTTTGCATATTCTTTTGTTCGCAAGTGAGCGTAAATTAAAGTATAAGCGTTATACTTAATATCAAATCTAGCTGGGTTTATTTCTCCCTGCTGTACCCTTTCAAAAGCATCTTTGGTGATATTCATTATCTGCACAAAATCTCCTATGAGTTCATAATAAAGGATGGAGGTTTTGTATAATGACAAGAATGAGTCAAAAGTGTTAATTTCTGATACAATGTTTTTTAATCTGAGAATTGTTGAGGGTAATTCATTTAGTAGGGACTTCCTGACTTTAACTGTGCTCTTGAGATGTGCTTTGGACATCTGGTGTAATCCAATTGCCTCCTTCTCTAAACCAACTAGTTGCAATTGATCCAAATATCTTTTCCTTTTTTCATTGAATGATTTTAAAGACCCTTGGTTGGTTAGAGCTGTTAGTTCAATCTCATATGCATTAAGCAGAATATCATTGAATTCATACTGAACTGCTATAGGTATAACTTTATTACATATCCCAATAGAAAGATGATATTCCGTTTGTTTAAGCAATATCTTAGCTATATTTAGTAATCGGCTACATTCTGTTTCCTTATAGAAAGCAACGTTGGTATTATTTATATCAATAGTTAAAAGAGTGTTATAAAGCTTCTTTTTAACTCGATGTTTGAGCATTTTATAGCGTACATCACTTTGGTCTGTCCCATAAAGTTTATATGCCGCTTCCACATCGGAATTAAATTCACCTTGTGTTATACCATTAACATAACACCCCTCTAGGCTTTTACCTTTTTGCAAATAAGAATTCAAAAGATTTTTAGAGGAAATCTTTTGAAGCACTTTTAGAAGTTGCTGTATTTCCTGCATGAGTTGTTAGTTATATTATGATAAATTTTTGATATTATTATAAACTTGAAGCTTCTGCATTAAGAGCGAAAAAATATTTTAATATATATTCAATAATCAGTTTTAATAAATTTATTTGAGCTTTGACAAGAATGTTACTATTTATTAGTATCTAAACTAAAAATTAGTCACTACATCCCCATATGCATAACGCATTGCTTTATTCAACGGAAATATATATATATTTTCCAAAACAATTATAGTTACTTATTGTAAATAATATTCCTTGGCTTTTAGCTATCATTAATAAATATTTGTTTCAATAAACTCTTAAAAATAAAAGCCATGATAGAAATAGTAGTTGCAATAATCTTACAAATAACAACAATCTTAGGTGGTGGCGATTCTGATAAAGAAAAAGCTGAACAAAAAGAAAAAGAAGCAAAGGCTAAAACAGAGCAGTCTGCAGCAGAGGGTGGTGCAGGTAACTGGAATGACTAAGGAAGATATATAGTCTTAAAATTATTATCTTGCTCCTGAATACTTTTAGCCAAAGGACATTTCAGATGAGGAAGATTTACCCGTTACTTTTTAGCTTACTCTTTTTATTATCTTTTTGCTCGCAACCACAGCGCCAGCCAGATGAGGTAAGGATTCGTTTAGCTTCTGATCCGCAAACGCTTAGTCCGGTAAACTATAGCGATCCATCCGGGCTTCAGGTTATTAACCTGTTATTCCAGAGCTTATTGGGGGCTGATCTAGCTGATGATCAATTAAAGCCTGTGCTGGTTAATAGTTTACCAATTATTGAGCAGAAAGATTCTGTAACGCTTATAACTTATGAGCTTAGAGAGGAAGCTGCATGGACAAATGGGTCTCCCGTAACATCAGACGACATTGCCTTTACGCTAAAGGTATTAAAAGCACCGGTAGTACATAATGAAATGATGAAACCGCAGGTTGCGTTCATTCGTGACCTGATACAGGATAAAGAGAACCAAAGAAAGTTTACGCTTGTCTGTGATGGGTATACGCCTGAGATGGAGTTACTATCCGGAGACTTCTTTATTCTACCTTCTTATTTATTTGACCCTAAAGATCTATTAAAAAATATACCTGTAGCCGCATTTACAGACAGCCTTTCCAAGCTAGAAAACAATAAAAACATAAAGGCTTTTGCGGCCCAGTTTAATATTCCGGCGTTTAACAACAACGGACAAAAATTACAAGGTAGTGCCGGTTATCTATTGGAGAAATGGGTACCCGGACAATACATTACGTTGAAGCAGAAAGAAAACTGGTGGGGTAAAGAAACTGGTGCTCCGAATTTAACTGCAAGTCCTAAGCAAATTACATTACAGGTTATACCCGATAACACAACAGCTTTACTTGCTACTAAAAATGGCCAGTTAGATGTGCTAAGCGATATTCCTGCATCAGAGTTTGATCAGCTAAAGAGCAATCAGAGCTTTTTAAAAGATTATGAGCTTCACACACCTCAGTCTTATAGCTCTTTGTATGTAGGTATTAACAGCAGGCTGCCTAAATTCTCAGATAAAAAAACCCGGCAAGCAATAGCCTATTTACTGGACGTTACTAACTTTATTAAAGTAACGCAACAGCAGTATGCAACACCTACCGTAGGCATTATACCGCCTAATATTAAAGACTATTATAACTCTGATCTTAAACCTTATACTTTAAACACAGCTAAGGCAAAACAGCTTTTACAGGCAGCAGGTTGGCAGGAACGTAAAAACGGATGGTTTAAATCTTTTGATGGCAAGGAACAACAACTAACTATAGCCGCAATTTATAAAGCCGGAAATACTATTTTGGAGTCCACAGCTTTAATATTTCAGCAGAGTGCCACTAAACTTAACATACCTGTGCAGATTGAAGCACAGGAGAGCAGCTTATTCTCTCAAAACTCCAGGGAACAAAATTTTGAATTGTTCTTCCGTACATTAACCGGTAATCCGTTTGCCTTCAATTTTACTACTTTATTACATACTTCATTTGCTGAAAAAGGAGGCACCAACTATACAGGTTTTGGTAATACTGAAAGTGATGCTTTATTGGAGGCCATTAACACTTCTAAAAACAGAGAGCAAAAAGCTCCGCTTCTGAAAAAATTGCAGAAGGTAATGCAGGAAGAGGCTACCTTTATTCCATTGTATTACCAGAAAGAGCGTTTAGCAATACACAAGCGCTTTGGTAATACCAAAGTTTCTGGTCTTAAGCCGAACTATGATGTAAGTGCTTTCCTGCTTAAAAAGTAGTAGTTAATGCTGCGCTATACATTTCAGCGGCTCTTTATTGCCATACCTATACTTTGGGTTATGGCATCAGTTATTTTCCTCTTCAGCCGTATATTACCCGGGACCTTTGGCGAACAGCAGCTACTGCAAACGGATGCAGAATTTTATAGCAAGGCATCTAAACAAGAACGCGACGCATCATATCAGCAGCTACTGGAGCGCACTAACCAGCAACTACCAGTTTTCTATGTCAGTTTAGCGCCTATCTCTGTTAATCCGGATCATAACTATAGTTACCTTATACCTGACCTGGAGTGGCATGGCACCAAAAACCAATATCATTTATGGGCCTCAGATGTACTACAAGGTAGCCTGGGAGAATCATTTGTAAAGGCGCAACCTGTCAACAGTTTAATCTATGAGGCAGCCGGTAATACTATCTGGGTGCTAGGCATAAGTATAACTCTTACTGTAGCTTTGGCTATCCTTTTAGGTACAGGTTTAATGCTGGGCAAAGGAGGTAAGTTACGGCGTATTATTTTACCCTCGCTGGTTATAGTTGACAGCATTCCTTTCTTTGTGTTAGCTCTACTGTTATTGTTGCTTTTTGCTAATCCAGATACTTTGCAGTTATTTCCTGCTTTTGGCTTAGGCTATACTTCCGCTGCAGAACAACATTGGTGGGCATCCCTTCTTTCTGAGTTCCCTTACCTGGTTTTACCTATACTTTGCCTTACTTTATCTTACTTGCCCTACCTTACAAACCAGGTTTACAGCTCTCTGGCAGGCACAATGCAGGCTGATTTTATTAAGACAGCCCGGGCAAAAGGGCTCTCCTCTTACAAGGTTGTTACAAATCATGCTTTAAGAAACGCCCTTTTACCAGTCATCACAACTCTATCAGATATGTTACCGACATTAGTCGCAGGCACTGTGGTGATAGAAGTAATTTTTGCCATACCTGGTATCGGGCGCTTACTCGTAACCAGCGTGCTTGCCCGGGACTTTCCGGTTATTGTTGGTATTGTAGTGGTAATAGCTTTAGCTAAAATGCTTTCTAATGTGGTGGCAGATATCTGTTATTCAATTGCTGACCCAAGAATAAGGTATACCAAATGAAAGTACTTTGGCAAGATATCTTATACTTATGGCGCAGCATTTGGGTGCTCCGGTTGGCAATGTTATACCTTGCGGGCTTAACCCTGCTAATTGTAGCGTTACCTATACTTCCACTGGCGTATACTCCCAATCATATGGACTTGGGGAATACATTTCTTAAACCTTTCACCAGCCAGTTGCATTGGTTAGGCACAGACCAGCTAGGCAGAGATGTATTAGTTAATATACTGTATGGGGCACGCAATGGTCTATTGATAGCTATTCCAGTAATGCTTATTTCGTCTTTGCTAGGCACAACTATAGGCGCTGTTGCAGGGTACTTTGGCAACTATAAATTACAGCTTAAGCGTAGTTCATTTCTTGTAATCCTTTGCTCGGTATTTGTAGCAATATACTATCTGCTATACTTACCTCTTCAGGTTTCAGGCCGAGACCTGCCTACTTCTGTAACTTATACTTCTGTGGGAATGGGGGCAATTATAATCCTATCGTTTTGGCTTTTGTTACGACCTCTCCTATCTCAGCTCTCCTTCTTTCAGAAACAGCTTACCTTTCCTATAGATAGTTTTATACTTCGCACAATAGAACTTGTAACCAGTCTGCCAAAGCTTCTGATCCTGATAAGTGTATCTGCCTTTGCTCCTCCTTCGGTGCTGTTACTTTCAATTATTTTTATTTGCACCTACTGGACTGTTACTGCCAGGCTTGCGCGTGCCGAAATGTTACGTATCCGGCAATTACCATACATGGAAGCAGCTGTAAGTATAGGCATGAAGCCTAGACGCATAATTATAAATGAAGGGATTCCAAATATGATCAGTCCTATAGTGGTGGCATTCATCTTTGGAACGAGTGGGTTACTAGCGATAGAATCAACCTTATCCTTCTTAGGAATTGGCCTGCCAGCTACTTTTCCAAGTTGGGGCAGAACAATTGCGGGTATACGTTCTAACCTTTCTGCGTGGTGGCTGGTGGCATTTCCGGGTGGTTTGTTAAGTATTACAGTGCTTGCTTTGCAGATTTGCAGCTATTATCTGGTGCGTATAACACAGGAAAGACAGAGGTCATAAATGTTACTTTCCACCTCTTCTTTACAAGATATCCGTTTAAAAAATTGCTTTACTCCCACCTCTACAAACCTACAAAACCTTAACTACGTGACACTACAGCTTAAGCTGCAAATCACATATCAAGTTAAACACAATTTAATATTTAAAATACCCTAGTTAATATCTATTATTAGATTTCCTGTTCTGTAGTATAGTAAATAGGTAATATTGTTTCAATCAAACTTAGTTACTCGCTGCATGAACTCAACTTATAGCATCCTGAAGGAATCTGATAGCTTAAGCCGGTCAGTTTCACCTGCATCATTCAACGGTGGTTTATCATCTGATGACCTAATGGAATATGCCACTATAGATGGTGGTGTTGTGGATTATTATGCCTGCGAACAGGCAGTGAGTAATGGAGCCGGAATCTTTATTGGGGGCTATTTTGTAGGCGTTACTGAATTCTCGCATTGCTATAGCCAGCAGACATTTTTGCGTTTATAAATTCCTTTATATAGTTAGCCTTAGAAGTAATTAAAATTAGTTGTTGGTTGTTTGTGTTAAACAATAAGCCCTGTAGTTGCCGCTGCAGGGCTTTTGTTCTTTATATAGTTGCATACAGCCAATCTAAGGCAGCTTCACGATCGTTAAAGGAACGCATAATACATCCGAAATATTCTTCGCCCTGCACATAGCTTAACAAGCTATCGATAATAGCATGAGTAAACACGTCGGGTTCGGTAATACGGGCAAACTTAACTATAGATGATGTGCTTAATGCAGGCAAAAACGAATGTTTTACCCAATTATGATCTTCAGTACCAAGGCTGTTTAAACGGCGAGTATCAGCCAAAAGGTAACGAGGTTGCTTGTCTTCTATCACTTCTATTAAATGCGTGAGGGCCGCTTGTAAGCCCTGAGAAGTAACTAACCCATTCCAGGTGATTTCAACTAAACTTAGAGGTTCGCTGTACCGTATGCTATAAAGCGATTGGTCGGTTGTAACCGTTTCGGAGATTAACGCGTGCTGCAAGATCATAAAACACTAATACGCATCTGTTACAGTAAATACTTGTATTAAAACCTGAATATATATTATTGCGTAAAGTATTTTCTGCTATTTTTAAATTATTTGTCTTAGCTACAGAGATTTACTTCTCCGCAGTATCAACTAATATGAAAAAAGCCCTGACCAATTATCATGGTCAGGGCTTTTAATTATGCAGAGAGCAAGGGATTCGAACCCTTGATACCCTTGTGGGGTATACACACTTTCCAGGCGTGCTCCTTCGACCACTCGGACAGCTCTCTAATTATGTGCAAAGATACACTATTAATATCTATACTTGCAAATTGAAGGTTCCTGCTTCCTGCTTAAATAGTAACTTCTCCGCGCAGGTTCTCAGAAAGCAATTTTATAGTTTCCTCTCTGGGTAAATTCTGTCCCAGCACGAACATCAGTTTTGTAATTGCTGCTTCGGTAGTAATATCAGCGCCGCCAATCACTCCCATATTCAGCAGGTATTTGCTTGTTTCGTAGCGGCCTTGATCCACACGACCTTCGTCACATTGACTGACATTAAGTATAAACACACCCCGGTCAATTGTTTCTTTAAGCAGATTCAGGAACCAGGTTGAGGTAGGCGCATTGCCTGAACCAAAAGTTTCCAATACTACACCTTTAACATCCGGTGCCAGAAGTATACTCTTTACTACCTGCTCAGTTATACCCGGAAAAAGTTTAAGTATAACTACATGAGGCTCCAGGTTGTGATGCACTTTTAGTGGTTGAAGCGGGCAGGGCAGGATGTTCTCATCATAAAAGTCGATGTCTATACCGGCTTCTGCCAATGGAGGATAGTTCTCTGATTTAAAGGCGTCGAAATGGCTGCTCTCTACTTTTTTAGCTCTGTTACCGCGCAACAGCAGGTTATGGAAGAAGATACTTACTTCCGGCACACGGCAACGCACGTGCGCCTTGCTGCCGGCTATCTGCAACGCTGTGATCAGGTTCTCGCGGGCATCAGTTCTGATAAGACCGATCGGCACTTGGGCTCCTGTAAAGATTACTGGTTTCTGCAGGTTCTCCAGCAAATAACTCAACGCCGATGCACTATAGCCCATAGTATCGGTACCGTGCAGCACCACAAAGCCATCGTAGTTATCATAGTTCTCTTCTATCAGCTTTGCCAGCATCAGCCAGTCAGCTATAGTTATGTTTGAGGAATCTATAACAGGCTCAATGCTGATAACGGTGAGCAGGTAATTGAACTGCTTCAGCTCCGGCACTTTCTCCAGTATCTGGTTAAAATTGAAGGGCACCAGGTGCTGCGCTTCTTCGTCAAACACCATTCCTACAGTACCACCTGTATAAATAATAAGTATAGATGCTTCCGGGTCGTCTGGGGCTGCGGTATCGATGTGTACTTTTACCGTTTGCATGGTTATAGTTTAAACAGGTTCAGGGCGTTTTGGGTAGTGGTGCTGGCAACTTCTTCTTCGGTTTTCTGCATCAGCTCAGCCATCCGTTTCAGTACCAGCGGAATGTAAGCAGGCTCGTTGCGTTTGCCACGGTGAGGCACCGGCGCCAGGTAAGGGCAATCAGTTTCCAGTACCAGGTCTTCCAGGGCAACATGTGGCAACACTTTATCAAGTCCGCCATTCTTGAAAGTAGCTACACCTCCTATGCCCATTAAAAAGTTTAGTTCTTTTACTTTAGCCGTCTGCTCTACAGTACCCGAAAAGCAATGGAAAATACCTCTCAGTGTACCATCCTGGGCAGCAGCAACCAGTTCATAGGTTTCATTAAAAGACTCGCGGGTGTGCAGTACTATAGGCAGGTTGTGCTTCTTGGCCAATTCGAGCTGCACTTTCAGGGCTTCCTGCTGCTCCGAAAAAAATGTTTTATCCCAATACAGGTCGATACCACATTCACCAACTGCTGCAAAAGGGCGCTTGTTCAGCCACTCTTCCACTAAGTATAGCTCACGCTCAAAATCCTTCTTCACATAAGCCGGGTGCAGGCCCATCATCGAAATACATTGTCCCGGAAAAGCAGCCTCAGCTTCCAGCATCGCATCAATAGAGGTATGGTCGATGTTGGGCATGTAGATCTTCTCTATACCTGCCTCGGTAGCCCTTGCCACAGCATCTACCAGATCATCCTTAAACTCTTCTGAGTAAATATGTGCGTGCGAATCAACTAATTTCAACATTCAATTATCAGTTAACAGTGATCAGTAACCAATGTGGCACTATAGTTTAAAGCTGCAAGTTAAGTTAAATTGCTGATTGTTAATTGTTGATTGTTGTTTAAGGAGATGAATTCGTAATTCGTAACTCTCTTAATATTTCCTCCCCTTCCAGATGGTTTTGACTGGTAGAAAGAAGTAGATGATGAGAATGACGGATGATACGACCAGGTACAGCTCGAAAAGCAGGTAGTAAAGCCAGGGCACTGCAAGGTTCAGACGGCGCAGGCAGATGTGCACGAACAAGCTCTGGAATAACATTTTCAGCGTAAAGATGGCACCCATTACCCCCACCGAAGTATAAGCAAAGAACGGGATAAGCACCGGGTAATAAGCTGAGTGCAGTATAAGTATAATAGCCATGTATAACGGCAGGTGCATGGAGCCACTCATCCAGCGTTTGCGCTGGTGCATGTATTGCCCCAGGCTGGCAGCCGGCAACGAGAAGGCAAGTGTATGGCGGGTATAGATGTTGCTGAAACTCCAGCCTTTGTTCAATATCTCATTAAAGATGGCAATGTCTTCGGTTATGGAGAATCTTATACTTTCAAAACCTCCAACTGATTCATACGCCTGCCTGCGAAGCAGCATGTTGTTCCCCATCGTTGAGACTGGTAATCCAATATCTGATACCACCTGCATCAGCCCCAGCGCATACAGCCAATCCAGGGCCTGCATTTTATGGAAAAAGTGATTACCTGTTATAGTTGTGATGCCTGTTACTACACCTACATTTTCCTTCATTTCAGAAAGCATGGCCTGCACCCAGGTTTCTGGAACAGCGATATCGGCATCAGTGTAAAAGTAATAGTCGGTTGTGGCGTGTTTTGCCAGGTGTGCCAGTACATTAGCCTTACCCCGCGCATTACCTATGTTTCCTGTAATATCAATGCAGCTATAGTTCGGCTTATCCTTTATAAACCCTTCAATAACAAGGCGTGTTCTGTCGGTAGAAGCGTCGTTCCCGATTAACACTTCTATCTTATTTTTTGGGTAATTGAGTGCATCTATAGCCAGAAGGCAACGCATAATAGTATGCTCTTCGTTACGTGCAGCTATCAGGATGCTGATGCGGGGTTCTTCAGTAAGTGTAAGAGTATAGCGCCTGCGGTTAAAAAGCAGCAGGCCCAGCAGTGCCAGAAAAATTGAGAAGTAAACTATAAAGTAGATGACCGATACGATCATAAAGTCTCGAAAGTATAACCCAACCCGGTGAAATGCTCCAGAAAACGTGGAAGGGCATACCTCATATTTCGTTCCGCTTTCAGGCTGTCGTGGAATACGATGATGCTACCACTTTGGGTTTTGCCTATACTTTGCTTCAGGCATTCTTCAGGCGCAAGTGTGGCGTCATAATCATTCGTCAACACATCCCACATGATTAGCTCATACAGGGGGCGTAAAGCTTTTGCCTGTGCCGATGTAATGCGCCCGTATGGTGGCCTGAACAATAACCTCTCCCCTACTTCAACAGGGTTTATTTTATTTAGCGCCTCCTGGCACTGCTGTACGTTCTGCAGGTATAAGTCCAGCGAAGTTTGCCAGCCCTTCAGGTGGTTATAAGTATGGTTGCATAGTTTATGTCCGCCTGCTAATACCTGCTGTGCTATATCCGCGTGTTTCTCCAGGTTATCGCCTACGCAAAAGAACGTAGCCTTTGCATTATACTTTGCGAGTTGCTCCAGCACAAACGTCGTAACCTCCGGAATGGGGCCATCATCAAAGGTCAGGTATAGCTTATTACCTGTAGGCTCACGATGCCAGGTATAGCCAGGCAGCAGTTTTTTCATCAGGTAAGGCGTTTTAAAAAGGCGGAGCACTTCGTTAATTTGAATATTTGAAGATGTGGGGATTTGGAGATTTTAACTTCAGAAAGCTGGCAACTTAAAAACTGATGAAACAGAACTAAAAATTACTCTTTCCATTTATTTTCAAATTTACACATCTTCAAATCTCCAAATCTGGAAAACTATTTAAACCTGCAGGATAACAACGTGATGTCATCATTCAGGGTAGCGTCTTCGTTGTAGAGGTTTATCTCGCGGAGCAGTTGCAGGTGCAGCATTTTAGAGCTCAGGAAACGGTGCGTCTGCAGGAAATTTATAGTGCGTTCAATACCAAACTCCGAATCATCTTCGTCAAAAACTTCTGTCAGACCATCGGTATAGCACAACAGCATTGAGTTTTCAGGAACTTGAATGCGGGTAACCGACATAAAAGGCAGCACATCAAAAGCGCCCAACATAGTGCAGCCTTCGTTTAAAAGTTGATGCGTATTGTTTTCGAAAAGCAGGATTGGCGAGTTATGCCCGGCATTTACATAACACATTTCACGTGTCTTCCGGTTATAAAGTGCCAGGAAAGTAGTGATAAACTTCTCCGCAATCGCATTCCGGTAAATCAGGTTATTCAGTTCGGCAACTACAGTGTTGAGGTCCGATGTCTGGCGAAGTATAGTGCGTAAGCCTGCCTGAAAGTTTGACATCAGCAACGAGGCAGGTACGCCTTTACCCGATACATCCGCCACACAAAACAGGACCTGATCCTGGTCAATTTCGATATAATCATAATAATCTCCGCCTATAGACGAGTGTGGAATATAACTGGCATGTATGGCAATGTCCTTATCGTTTGGCAGAGATTTCGGGAACAGCATTGCCTGCACTTCCCGGGCAATCTCTATCTCACGACGGATAGATTCCTGGGCAAGTCGCTGGCGGGCCATTTTATGGTTTTCGATAGCAACAAGCATAATATTACTCACCGTCTGCACAAAGTTCAGGGCCTCCACGTTAGTATAGTAAGGCTGTATCTTTCCTATCATCACAAAAGCTAGTACTTTACCGTTATGCAGTACAGGAATCACGATCTCAAAGGCACGCCACTTCTTATCAACCTGTAGTTTTGAAGTATATGTGATCTCCTTCAGCGAGGTGATAGCTTCTGGCAAATCCTGCTTTTTAAAATCCTGCTGTGTACCAAAATCCGCTTTACATTCCCACTCTTCGTCGTGCACATAGAGTACTAACCGGCTAATCTGAAGTTGTGCAAGCAGTGTAAAACGGTAAATTTTATACAAAGCGGCCTCAGGCAGGTTATCGTTGATAGCCTGCGTGATCTCCAGCAGCGCTGACAGCTCCAGTTTTTTGAGATTGAGTTCCTGTTGTATATTTGGTGTGCTACTTTCAGCCATTGGTTAAGGGTATTTTCGGATCATATGCATCGCGTAAGCCGTTGCCCAGCAGGTTAAATGCCAGCACCAGTATACTTATGCATAGACTCGGTAAAAGAACTAAATACAAACCAGCCTTCGCTCCTATCAGCTGAAAACCTTCATTCACCATCATGCCCCAACTCGGAGCCGGTGGTTGTACACCCAGCCCCAGAAAGCTCAGACCTGCTTCAATAAGTATTGCCGAGGCAAAGTTTGCTGTGGCAATAACGATTAAGGGCCCTATCATGTTTGGCAGCAGATGACGGAATATAATCATTTTTTCCGGAACACCCAGTACCTGAGCAGCTTCAATGTAAGTCTTTTCTTTAAGGCCTAAGATCTGCCCGCGAACAACCCGCGCAACTTCTACCCACATGGTTAAACCAACCGCCACAAATGCCACCCACACGCCTTTACTATCCAGGGCAAGGCTGATGGCAATTACCAGCATAATGCTTGGCACCGACCATACCACCGTCATCAGGAAAGTCATCAGTTTATCAACCCGGCCGCCAAAGTAGCCTCCTGCAGCGCCAACCACAATACCAACAAATAACGATATTAGGACTGCTACAAATCCGATACCCAGCGAAATACGCGTACCAAGTATAAGCCTGCTAAGTACATCACGCCCCGCCTTATCAGTACCTAACCAATAGGTTTTGTTTTGGATGTATTTATCCTGTATAATCTGCTGCATTTCTGAACCTGCAGTATAGTTCTCAGGATCAGCTATGATCTCTTTTAATGCGAACGTTCGGGGTTGGTCGGCCAGGGCGTTGTTGCTGCGAAGCGGCTGCACCTGCAAGCTGTCACCTTTAAAAGTATAGCTTTCGATAGGGATTTCGGTGTAATCCTCAGGCGCTCCGGAAAGTATAAACTCAATTGGGTTTACAGCGGCGGCAGGGGTTGGGCTGGCAATGCGCAGCACCTGTGTAGCGAAGCCTGGATTCTTTTTCTGGATCTGCACGATGCCGTTGTTTGCATTTGGTGTGCTATCAGGCATAATGGCATAACCAAGTATAGCTACAAGTATAGCTAGCACAATAATGCCAAGCCCCACCATAGCAGGTTTGTTCTGCACAAGGCGTTGCCTGATGTAATAGGAAGGCGGACGGGTAGCAGCTTTATTTTGTTGTAGTACGGCCATCTAAATTGAGTTATGTACTACTAAGCCTGCTTTGGTAGCAAGGTAAAAATACTCATGGCAGTGCCTCCCGAAGTTTTCAGCATTATAATCATGCTCTGTATCCTGGTCTGGGTACATAATGCGGATATAACCTTTCTCTAACAGAGAACGAAGCCCCTGGCAAAGCTCTTCATCAGAAAGCGAAAGCGTGCTGCGAAGGTCTGGGTAAGATACTACAAAGTATAGTTCGTCAAGTATATCGAATTCGTTTTCTGTCATCGGTTGTGTATGGTTCTTCCTTTCCAGGTATAGCGCCCGGAGAGGCCCAAAATTGCTGTTACCACTACGTACGGGATGTATACCAATTGCAGCGGCAGCATGTACCAGATGTACTTCTTCCGCCCCAAAAACTCCAGTATCCGAGATAAAAATAAGAAATCTACGGCGAACTTGGCAATTATAGCCCCAATAAATACCAACGCTGGCATTTTCCCGACTATCGCCATTAATAACACCACAAAAAGTAGCAGATTAACCATAAAAACGATAAGCGCCAGAAGTTTTACATTCAGATCCTGATACGCCCGCCACTTACTTGCCCACCTGATGCGCTGGCTCAGGAAACTAGAGATGGATTTGCATGCTTCGGTGTATACAACAGCGTTTTTATGTTTCAGAAAAAAGGTTTTGCCCGGAAACTGCTTATGGATCTTGTGCAGCAAAAATTCGTCGTCGCCGCTTGCTATAGTTTCATTGCCAGCAAAGCCGTTTACTTCTTCAAAAGCCTGTTTGGTATAAGCCAGGTTAGCACCATTGCACATGTTTGGTTTGCCCAGTCCTATCGATGCCCCACCAATCCCTATCAAACTGGCAAACTCTACCAGCTGCATCCGTTCCAGCAACGAATTGGTATTTTTAAAACTAACAGGACCACTAATTAGCAAAGGCTGATGTGCCTGGTAAGTATAAGCAAACAGTTGCAGCCATTCAGGTTGTACGCGGCAATCGCCATCGGTAAAAACGAGAACATCGCCTTCTGCCAGCTCCACTCCTTTTTGGACGGCAGCCTTTTTGCCGCTATACTTAACATAATTAATCAACTTAACACATTTTATAGTTAAAGCTGACGTATGTCTGAATTGCTCAACTATAGATAGAGTCTCGTCTTCGGAATGATCGTCTACAAATATAACTTCGAAAAGACTTTTAGGATAAGTTTGATTTTCAAAATCCTGCAGCAAGTGTAAGATGTGAGTTGCTTCGTTACGTACCGGAATGATAACGGAGAGTTTTGTAGTTGGCGTCCAGCCTGCCGGTACAGTTACATTCGGTAATTTTGCCCAGGCAGCCCACCTGCGAAGTATAACCCAGCTATAGGCCACCAACGAAACCATAACTACAAGTATAAATAGCTCCCAAATCATGCAGTTACTCCCTTCCTGAAAAAGCGCAGGCGCAGCACAAAGTATAAACCCAGCACGCTCGGCACTGCAATATTCAGCAACCACAAGCTCAGGCTCGCGCTCAGCACCTGCAACCGCTCCTGCCCCAGCAACCCAAACAAGTACATCGCCGACAACTCCCGCACACCCAGATCAGAGAGTAAACTGACCGACGGAACTATAGATTTTATAAAGAACGTACCGGCCACACCACATACATATTGCAAAACGCTCAGTTTCACATCAAATAATATCAGCAGAAGTATAAACTGCAACAGGAACACAATATATCGCCCCAGGGATAGAAAAAGCACTTTTGAAATTTCGGCAGAAGTATAACGCCCCATAATAGCTACATACCCAACCAACTTCCGCAAAGGTTTAACAGCAGAAATTACAGCCACCATAGCCTGTGCATTATATAAAAGCAGCAGCATAGCAGCAGAGATGGCAGTTAACAGGAACACCAGACTCAGCGAAACACCCGGATAATCTGCCCAAAAGAAACCAACTATAAAGTATAGCAAGCCAACAGAGCCAACTATAACGGTAGCTACCAACTGGCAAAACCTGCCAATGAAAATAGCTCCAATGGCATCTAGGCGTTGCTTACTTTTTAATTCAAGTACACGGCCGGCATAATCTCCTATTCTGTTTGGAGTGATAAAGCCTAAAGTTAAGCCAACCATAACAGCCCTGTATGCACGCAAAAAGGAGATGGGTTCCAGTTTCTGCCCCAGCAGCTGCCACTTTTTAGCTTCGAAGCCCCAGTTCAGGGGTATAAGTATAGCAGTAACTATAAACAGCCAACGGTACGGACTTGCCAGGGTATTATGAAGTATGGTTTGCCAGTTCAGGAAGGTATCGGGTGCTGTAAAAATGGCCTGCCACAAAAGATAAAGTGTGAGCGCTACCACCAGCAATTTACCGGAGAGCAAAAGGAACCTTCTGTTAGCAGCAATGTTCAAGATATTGTCTTATTTTTGTAGCCTTATGGTTTACTCTTCTGCGCTTCCGCCCAACAAACTTATTCTTGGTATTGACCCCGGCACCCAGGTTATGGGTTATGGCCTTATCGAAGTTACCGGTTCTAAAGTAAAGGTAGTGCAGTATGGCGTTATTCACCTGAAAAGCTACAGCAACCACGCCATCAAGTTAAAGAAAATTTTCGACCGCATGATACAGCTCATCGACGAATACCTGCCCGACGAGCTGGCCATCGAGTCTCCTTTCTTTGGTGTGAACGTGCAGAGTATGCTCAAACTGGGTCGCGCCCAGGGAGTTGCCATTGCAGCCGCCCTCTCCCGTGATATCCCCTACGTAGAGTATGCCCCTAAAAAAGTAAAGCAATCAGTAACCGGAAATGGTAATGCCTCTAAAGAGCAGGTTGCCAGCATGCTTGTGCAGATCCTGAAAATTGAGCCAGACCCTAAGATGTTTGATGCGACGGATGCTTTGTCGGTTGCGCTCTGCCATCATTATCAGAAAGGTAATAATGCTAAATCCGGTGCTAAATCCTGGAAAGGCTTTTTAACAGATAACCCGGACAGAGTCGTATCGAAGTAAACTTTTGTCTGCACCACAGATTAATTGGATTTGATTGATGGACTGAACTTGTCTTTCCTTGTAGCAAGCGGAGCTCGTGCGAACGTCTGTTTAGTTTTATAGCTGATGTTATCCAACCACCCCAACCCCTCCTTATCTAAGGCGGGGAGTTTTTCTGCTACTGCTATAGTTCAGACTATTGTGGTAAAACACCCCTCTAGTCCCCTCAAGGGGACAATTCTGTCATTGCTAAAGTTAAACTATAGATTTATAGTTGCAGCCTATGAGCGGACTGGTCGCGACCTGTCCCTACGGAAATACATTGATGGAAAAGCTATGCAACTATAGCATCTCAAACTATAAGAACTATAGCTATCGAAGTGATTTCAGTCTTTGGGTGGAGCGCCTTATAGATTTCCGGTGCCTAAAGGCATTGCGAGGTACGAGCAAAGGAAATGTACACCGCGTGATGCCCGAAGGCGGGGCCTCGCGGCCGTGAGCGCACCAAAGTTATCTATGGCAACTATAGGCAAGTAAAGCTTCCAGGATGTAAGTATAAATGGAAGTATAGCTTGACAGCGAAAAGTATAAATCACTAATTAAACTTTACTTTATCCGGAATATACTATATAACCGTTGATACGTTAGGCATAAAAAAGCTTTTGGGTTACCTTTGCCTTTTCAGTGAGTCTCACGTAAGATGAGTTAATTGTAAAACAACTGCCCCAAATTCACATTTTTGTAGTAAACTTGAGCAAAATTCGGCACCAGCAGATAGCCAATGGATTATAGTAACAGAGATAAAAACCCTACACGTCGCCGTAAATACATTATTACCAAAAGGTTAGACCGCCTGTTTCTGGAAATCTACCAGATTTATGCTTTCGTTTCACGGTTTTTTCGCGAAGTCTTTTTCCCTCCTTACGAATTAAGAGAGATCATAAAGCAGTGTTATGAGGTTGGAGTAAAATCGCTTCCGCTTATTACAATTACTGCTTTTATTATAGGTATAGTATTTACAAACCAGTCGCGCCCATCACTTGCTGATTTTGGAGCTACTTCGCTGCTACCTGCCCTTATTTCGGTAGCGATTGTGCGTGCCATGGGCCCGCTTGTTACTGCCATTATTGCATCTGGCAAGGTTGGTTCAAGTATAGGGGCTGAGTTAGGCTCTATGCGCGTTACCGAACAGATTGATGCCATGGAGGTTTCGGCCACTAACCCTTATAAGTTCCTGGTTGTTAGCCGCGTATTAGCTACAACGCTTATGATACCGGCCCTGACGATGTACACAACATTAGTAGCGCTTTTAGGGGGTTATGTAAACGTGCATCAAAATGAGCTTACTACGCTTACCACTTTCTTCACGCAGGTTTTCGATGCTATCACCTTCCTGGACATTATTGCATCATCTGTAAAATCTGTTTTGTTTGGTTTTACAATCGGGATGGTAGGTTGCTATAAAGGATATCATTCTTCTAAAGGTACCGAAGGAGTGGGTAAAGCGGCCAACTCATCAGTGGTTACTGCTATGTTCCTTATTTTTATTGAGGAATTGCTGACCATGCAGATCATTAATGCTATTCGTGTAATGTAATTGCTGCAACTGATGAAGAAACCAAACTCTAAGATAGATCCGAACGAGAAAGTAATTACCATTAAAGGTCTTACAAAAGCCTTTGATGATTATGAAGTTTTAAGAGGAGTAGACCTGGATCTTTATAAAGGTGAAAACCTTGTGGTTCTTGGTCGTTCCGGTACAGGTAAATCTGTTCTGATCAAAATTATTTCGGGTTTGTTGCGCCCTGACAGTGGCTATGTAAATGTGCTGGGCCAGGAAGTAAATAAGCTTACGCCGAAACAACTGGATGCGCTACGCCTGAAGATCGGTTTTTCGTTCCAGAACAGCGCCCTTTATGATAGTATGACAGTGAAGGAGAACCTGGAATTCCCGCTGATCCGACACTCCACAGAAATGACAGCACGCGACCGGAAACGTATTATTGATATCGTTCTGGAAGCTGTAGGATTATCACAAACTATAAACCAAATGCCTTCTGAGCTATCAGGTGGCCAGCGCAAGCGTATTGGTATAGCCCGTACACTTATACTACGCCCGGAGATCATGCTCTACGATGAGCCCACCGCAGGACTGGACCCGATAACAAGTCAGGACATAAATAACTTAATTAACGAAGTACAACGACGCTTCAATACATCATCAATCATCATTACCCACGACCTTACCTGTGCAAAAGCAGTAGGTGATCGCATCGTGATGCTGCTGGACGGCCAGTTTCAGCGACAAGGTACCTTTGATGAAGTTTTTGATACACAAGACGAGCGCGTGAAAGCTTTTTACAATTACAACTTTACAGAATAATGAGCACGGAAGATAATAAACGTTCTATTATAGTTGGCATTTTCGTACTTCTTGCCCTTATAATACTGATTGCAGGTATTTTTACGCTGGGCGGGCAGCAGAAGCGCTTCATTAGTACGGTAGCTGTTAAAGCCGTTTTTGATGATGTGGCTGGCCTTAAAACAGGTAACAACGTCTGGTTCTCCGGGGTAAAGATCGGCACTATCAAAACGATCAATCTCTACGGCGACTCTCAGGTAGAAGTAATCATGAACATTGAAAAGAACGCGCAGCAGTATATTCACAAAGATGCTGTTGCCCGTATCAGTTCTGAAAGTTTTATAGGTAACAAGAACATCATTATTGAAAGCGGAAGCCCACAGGCTCCAGTAATAGAAGATGGCGACCGAATTACCGCTGTAAACCCGCTGAACACCGACGACCTGATGGAAACGCTGCAGCAGAACAACAAGAACCTGGTAGCTATTACGGGCGACTTTAAACAGCTTTCTTCTAAACTCGTTAATGGCGAAGGAACAATTGGTGCTATACTTACCGATACAGCTATGGCACAAAACTTTAGAGCAATGGTAGCAAATCTGCAGCGTGTGTCGCAGAACACCATGCGTGCTTCAAACGACCTGAACCGTTTTACAGCCCAACTTAATACACCAGGCAGCCTGGCCAGTGAGCTTCTGACAGACACAACTGTATATAATCAGTTACAGGCTTCGATGACACAGCTTAAACAGGCCACTACATCAGCAGCTACCCTTACACAAAACCTGCAGAAGGCCAGCAACAATATAAATAACCAAAACAGTGCATTAGGCGTGCTTCTAACGGATAAGGAGTTTGCACGCAACCTTCAAACCACGATGCAAAACCTGGAAACCAGCACCCAGAAGTTTGACCAGAACATGGAAGCGCTGCAAAGTAATTTCCTGTTACGCGGATTCTTCAAAAAGCAGGCAAAAGAGCAAGAGAAGCAGAATGGTCAGCAACCAGCACAGCAAGACACGACAAAATTATAGTTCTCTTTTATAACCGAAAAGGGCAGCAAGTATAAACTTGCTGCCCTTTTCGGTTTCGTTTTAGGTTATACTTTCTCCTATTTTGTCATCCCGAGCGTCAGCAGAGGAATCTTAATTGTTCTATAGTTGAGGTTTATAGTTCTTTGCCCCTAGCTACCCTTTCATAGCCACCCTTCATCCTGGAAGCTCTACACACCTATAGTTTCATCTTCTGCTTTGGTGCGCTCACGGCCGCGAGGCCCCGTCTTCGGGCATCGCGCGGTGTACATTTCCTTTGCTCGTACCTCGCAATACCTGACGGTACCGGAAATCTACAAGGCGCTCAACCCAAAGACTGTGATCACTTCGATAGCAGAAGTTATAGTTGTTTGGAGTTACTATAGCTCTTAGCTCTTCCTGCTATATATTTCTGTTAGGACAGGTCGCGACCTGTCCGCTCATGGTCTGAAACTATAGAACAATAGTTCAAACTATAGCTAAGGCAAAACTGTCCCCTTGGGGACAAGTGAGAATAGGAGTTCGATACTTACGACCGCAGGTCACAGGGGTGTAAAAGCAGCAACTATAAAACTACAAGTCAGACCCTCGCAGGAGCTAAAGAACGCTGCGAAATCTTCATACGTCCTGCTCATTCATTAATCCTGTAAAACTTACTCAGACAACTAGGTAAAACAAAATCGCCGGAACAAAGCAATACACTTCATTCCGGCGATACCTATACTTAGATACTTTATGCTTAGCCTTGGTAGGTAGCCTTTATCTTTTCAAGTGTTTCTTCAAATTCCTGCTGACTGAATTGCTTTTTGTTGGCAAAGTTCATGTCCTGCATGCTGTTTAGCGGGATAAGGTGCACATGCGCATGTGGTACTTCCAGGCCAACTACAGCTATACCTACACGCTTACACGGCACAGCTTTTTCAATAGCAGCAGCTACTTTTTTAGCAAAGGCCATTAAACCCAGGTACATCTCATCATCCAGATCAAAGATGTAGTCTATCTGCTGCTTCGGTATAACTAAGGTATGGCCCTGAGTAGTCGGGAACACATCCAGAAAGGCAAGGTAGCGATCATCTTCTGCAATTTTGTAAGCAGGTATCTCACCATTCACGATCTTAGTAAATATCGAAGCTTCCATAGTTTTATCGGCTTATTTCTAAAATTTCAAACTGTAGCTTACCGGCAGGCACTGTAATTTCAGCAACCTCTCCAACGGATTTGCCCAACAGACCTTTACCGATCGGAGATTTAACAGAAATTTTACCTGAAGCCAAGTCCGCCTCTTCTTCAGCTACTAAAGTATAATCTACTACCATATTGTTCTTCAGGTTTTTGATCTTTACTTTAGAAAGTATCAGTGCCTTGCTGGTGTCCAGACCAGACTCATCTATCAGGCGGGCGTTACCTACCACTTCTTCCAGTTTGGCAATCTTCAGCTCCAGGTGGCCTTGTGCATCTTTGGCAGCATCGTATTCCGCATTCTCACTTAAGTCACCTTTGTCACGGGCTTCGGCCAGTTGGCGTGCCACTTCTGAACGGCCTTTCGTTTTAAGCTCCTGTAACTCTTCTTTCAGTTTCTGTAAACCCTCTGCAGTGTAATAAGATAATTTGCTCATACTCTATTCTTCTTGTTTAAAACACAAAAACAAAGAGAACGGTTATGGCATGCATAACCGTTCTCTTTGCAAACTATGTAAATTATATCAGTTCTTTTCTTGGTGCAACACCACCTTTAGCGGTGAAGCTAATTCTATACCATATGCTGGTATTTAGGTAATTAATCTGTTCCGGTGGCCAGGCTTTCCAGAACGCTGTTAAGGCAAATATAATAAATTTTTAATTACAAGTGACTTTACCGGCAATTTTAAAATTTATACTTCCTGAATCAGCAAAAGGGTTTTGCTTGGGTAAGTTTTATTACACCATTCCCACTTTTGCAGCACCTTTTCCGGTACATGTTCCAGGTTGGTTACAGGCGCAAAACCACAGCTTTTATAAAAATCCTGAAGATGTTCGAAGGCCAGGCAATACAATGTTTTACCTTCCACCTGCGAGAGCAGGAACTTAACTATACTTCTGGCTATGCTATGTTTACGAAAAGCCTTTAGTACATACATACCGCCTAGTTCCAAAGCATTAGCATTGATAGTTACCAGTCGCCCAACCCCTGCCCTTTCACCGCTTACATCAGCAATGGCAATCAGTTCGTTGCTATAGTTCGAAAGCTGAAAGCTAATCTTCTGATACTGCGCATTAACCCAGTCCATATCCTCTAGTCCGGCTTTCCTGATGCTTAACACAAGTATAAGATATAGTTAAAGTATTGCCTTTATTTTCTGTACCAGCACTTCGTTTATCTTGATGTACGACTCGTGGGTCCAGCCACCAATGTGCGGGGTAAGCACTACATTTTGCGCTTGCGCTAAGAAATTATAGTTGGAAAGTTGTTTTTCGGTAAGCGTTTGTAGCTTTTCGTTTTCCAGTACATCCAGGGCGGCACCTTTTATAGTTCCGTTTTTCAGGTGTTCTACCAATGCAGTCTGATCAACCACTTCGCCACGTGATGTATTCAGAAACCAGATCGGCTTTTTGAAACCGTTAAAGAAAGCATCATCTGCGAAGTGATGGTTTTCAGGTATAAACGGAATGTGCAGGCTTACTACATCTGCTTCGGCTAGTAAAACATCCAGAGAAACCTGCTCTACTGGCGCAGAAACTTTTTCAGGGGCAAACTTATCGTAAGCTATAATATGGCACCCGAAACCCTGTAATACCTTTGCAAAACTCTGCCCCATATTGCCATACCCAATAATACCAATGGTTTTACCGCTTATCTCTTCGCCACGGTTCTCTTCGCGGAGCCATACTTTGTTGCGTACTTCGCGGTCGCCGCGGGCAATGTTACGGGTAAGCGAAAGCAGCAACCCAAGTGTAAACTCCCCTACTGCCTGGCGGTTTCCCTCGTTTGCTGCCAGTAAAGCTATACCGCGTGCTTCAAGCACCTCAGCATCAATATTATCTACACCGGCACCGGCTCGTGCTACAAACTTCAGTTTATCAGCATACTTTATAGTTTCTGATGTGATGCGCATTTTGCTGCGCACTATAAGCCCATCAAATCCTGCCAGGGCTTCGCAAACTTCTATTGGTTTTATAGTTGGTCTGTAGTCTGCTTCCACGCCTATACTTTCCAGCATCGGAAATATACTTGGATGCATCTCGTCGATGATCAGGACTTTTGTTGTAGTTCTAAGTGCTGAGTTCTGAGTCACGAGGCTTTGGAGTTTGAAAGTTAAAGAGTTGATTAAATAGTTACGAGCCTTGAGTTCTGAGTTACGATTCGCAAATCTATAGTTGTTTAAGGAAATGAATTCGTAATTCGTAATACTTTACAAACTATACAGCAGGTGTGCTACACCAAAGTATATGGCTAACCCGAGTAAGTCGTTTGCAGTCGTAATAAACGGACCAGCAGCTACTGCAGGATTTACTCCTACTTTATCTAATAACATTGGGGTTAAGGTACCCATCATGGATGCAAGCATTACCACTGAGAATAATGCTACAGAGACCACCATAGCCAGCGTAAAATCGTTCCAGAAAAGGAATGTGAATACAAAAACAAGGCTGGAAATGATCAGGGCATTAAGCAGAGCCACCATGATCAGCTTAAAGATACGTTGTGCGAAGTTATCGAACATTACAGCGTTTGATGCCAGTGTCTGGATAATGATAGACGAAGACTGAATGCCTACATTACCGCCTGTTGCTGTAATAAGCGGCACAAAAAGGGCAAGTGCCGGAAGTATAGCAATGTCATTTTCGAAAAAGCCCATAAATTTTGCAGCCAGCAAACCGCCCACCATTCCGATTAACAACCACGGTATACGTGAGCGCGAGATACGGAAAACACTATCATCTTCTTCTACATTCTCGGTGATACCCGTCATGAGCTGGCGGCTGAGTTCGGCCTGCTCCTGCATTACGTCTACCACGTCGTCGATGGTGATGCGACCCAGCAAACGGCCTTGTATGTTAACTACAGGTATAGCTTCCAGGTCATACTTGCGCATTACGCTTACTACCTCTCCTTCATCCCTAAAAGACTCGATCGATATCACATCAGTGCTATAGATATCTTTCACCAACTTATCATCACGGGAAAGCAAAAGTGCCTTTACACTCACACGGCCAACCAGTATATCGCGGTTATCAACTACATAAACAGTATAGATGCGCTCAACATCTTCAGCCTGCCTTCTGATCTCCTCAATACATTGCCTAACGCGCCAGTTCAGGTTAACTTTTATAAGTTCCTTCGCCATCAGACCACCGGCACAATCCTCTTCGTAGTGCAGCAGGTCCAGTATGTCTTCAGCTTTTTCTTCGTTGTCCAGCAGGGCCAGCACTTCCTCGCGGGTCTGCACCGATTGCTCGTTGAGTATATCCACGGCATCATCGGAGTGCATCAGGTTAATATAGCGCGCAATCTCGGCTGAGGTAAAGTACTGCAGAAAATCAGTACGGATGTCATAATCCAGGTCACTCAGGATCTCTGCTCCCACTTCGGGCGGCAGCAAATCCATTACATATTTGGATTCGTTGGCATCCAGTTCGTAGAGCACTGTGGTGATATCGGCCGGGTACATTTCGGCCATCGTACTCAGTATAAACTCTGAGTCCTTGCGTTCAATGGCTTCCTCTACCTGGTCAATATACTCTCTTGTGATCTCTACCTGCATACGCTATTTATTCTGCTCTACCAGCTGGGTTAAGGCTATAAAATCCTGCACCGAAAGTTGCTCGGCACGTTTATCGAAAACGGGCTGCGCCTGTATTTCAGGCGGCAAGTTATAACTTTTGAGACAGTTACGCAGCGTCTTTCTGCGTGTTCCGAAACTCAGTTTCACTACTTCAAAGAATAGTTTCTCATTACAAGGCAGTTCTTTCACCTCGTTCCGGATCAAACTGATTACCCCGGACTTTACTTTTGGCGGCGGATGAAACACGTGTTCGTGCACCGTGAAGTTATACTCTATTTTATAGAAAGCCTGCAGCAGCACGCTAAGTATACCATAGGTTTTAGAGCCCGGAGGTGCGGCAATGCGCTCAGCCACTTCTTTTTGTATCATACACACTACTTCCGGTATCACGTCGCGGTACTTTAACACAGTAAAAAATATCTGGCTGGAGATGTTGTAGGGAAAGTTACCGATGATCGCGAATTTGCCTGGAAACAACTTGCTCAGATCTGTCTTCAGAAAGTCCGCAGAAATAATGCGGTCTTCAAGCTGAGGAAAATGTTCTTTTAAATAAGCGATAGACTCGCGGTCGATATCCACTACCGTAGTTCTGTATTCTTTGTGCTGCAACAGGTACTGCGTGAGCACGCCCATACCCGGGCCAATTTCCAGCACATCCTGCACGCCTTCAGGCATTGTCAACTGGTCCACTATCTTCATAGCGATATTCTGGTCTACCAGGAAGTGCTGGCCTAAATGTTTCTTCGGACTTACTTTGCTCACGGTGTATACTTTATAGTTTGCGGCCGGATATTATACTTTTTGCCGGAAACCCGTTATAACTCTATTGTGCGATAAACTGCTACGGCTGCTTGTTTTCGCATTACGTTTTATAGTTACTATATTGCAGCCTTCAAAGATACGAACGACAAATGCCAACACAACTTAAATACGACACAAGCTTAGCTAAAAATACCGATCTGGCACTTATTATAGCTGCAGACAAGGTAAACCAACTGCAGGAACTGCAGCCTGAAGAGCAAAACTATGTGCAGCAGCAAGTAGCGCAGGAAGCCAAGTTCATTTACCTGAACCGCTATTCGCACCGCGTGTATGTGGTGGTTACACCAGAAGCTAAAACCGAAGACCTGAAGAACGAAGCACTTCGACAGGCTGGGCATGCGCTGCTAAAACAACTAAAAACAGATAAGTCTGAAAGTATAACTATACTTGATAAATCCGGCAGCAATGCCAGTTTATACTTGGCCGAAGGCTTATACCTAAGCAACTATCAATACTTTAAGCATAAAACCAAAGACACCAAGGAAACCACGCTTAAAACAATAACTATAGCTGACGAAACTATAGATGCGCAGCAGGTGCAGGAACTGGCTAATGTACTGGAAGCAGTGTATAAAGTACGTAACTTAATTAACGAGCCACACAGCCATCAGTCGGCGCCGCAGTTTAGCGAGCAACTGGAAGAATTGGCCAACGAAGCTGGTTTCGATATTGAGATTCTGGATGAGCTAAGAATTCAGTCGCTGAAAATGGGTGGTCTGCTGGCCGTAAACCAAGGCAGTGAGGAGCCTGCTACCTTTAATATATTAGAGTGGAAGCCTGAGAAGGCCAAGAACAGTAAACCTTATGTGCTGGTAGGTAAAGGCGTAGTTTACGATACCGGTGGTTTAAGTATAAAGCCAACCCCAATGTCGATGGACTATATGAAGTCTGACATGGCGGGCGCGGCGGCTGTAACCGGTGTATTGTATGCTGCTGCCAAAAACAAGCTGCCGCTTCATATCATAGGTCTTATTCCGGCAACAGATAACCGTCCGGGCGGACAGGCAGTAGCTCCAGGAGACGTAATTACCATGCACAGTGGCCTAACTGTGGAAGTACTGAACACCGATGCCGAAGGCCGACTTATACTTGCCGATGCCCTAAGCTTTGCTAAAAAGTATAACCCCGAATTGGTAATTGACCTGGCTACTTTAACAGGTTCTGCTATGCGTGCCTTAGGTAAAGAAGCCCTTGCTGCCATGGGAACTGCCGGCGATGAGGTGATGGCTGACCTGAAAAGGATTGGTAATAAAGTACACGAGCGTATAGTGGATTTCCCGTTGTACGATGAGTATAAAAAGCAGCTGGAGTCTGATATCGCTGACCTGAAAAACATTGGTGGTGCTGATGCAGGCCATATTACAGCAGGCAAGTTCCTGGAGGCGTTTACATCTTACCCTTGGGTACATTTTGATATTGCCGGCACAGCTTACCTGCACGCCGAAGATTCTTACCGCGGAAAACTGGCTACCGGCACAGGTGTACGCTTAGTGTATAACTTCCTTAGCGAGAAGGCTAACTAAAACATGGACAACAGATTTAAAGCCAGACTGGGCTTAACTATAGGCGACACCAATGGCATTGGCCCGGAAGTGATCATCAAAACATTATCAGACCAGCGTATACTTAACTTCTGTACGCCGGTTATTTATGCATCTGCCAATGTGCTCAACAGAGTACGCAAAGCCCTGAGTGCAGAACATTTCCATTACCAGCAGGTGCAGGCTAATGCCCTGATACCACGCAAGGTAAACCTGATCAGCTGCCTGGACGAGACCCTGGAAGTGAACCTGGGTAACCCGACACCGGAATCTGGTAAAGCTTCTCTGGACTCATTAATGGCTGCATGCCGTGACCTGAAAGCAGGTTTGCTGGATGGTATCGTTACAGCGCCTATCGATAAGGAGAATATACAGACAGAAGAATTCCGTTTCCCGGGCCATACAGAATTTCTGACATCTTATTTTGATGCACCTGAAAGCCTGATGCTACTGGTAAGCGGTGATCTGCGTGTAGCTACTGTAACTGGCCACATGGCTGTTAAAGATGTATCTGATAAGATCACATTCGACCTGATCATCCGGAAGGTGACTATACTTTTAGAATCGCTGAAGAAAGATTTCGGAATTTTAAAACCACGCATAGCTATACTTGGCCTGAATCCGCATGCCGGTGAAAACGGTTTACTTGGTACTGAAGAAGTGGAAATTATACGCCCTGCCATCATGCACCTTAAAGAAAAAGGACATCTGGTATTTGGGCCTTTTCCTGCCGATGGCTTTTTTGGTATGCAGCAGTACAAGCAAGTGGATGCCGTAGTATCTATGTACCACGACCAGGGGCTTATACCATTTAAAACACTGGCTTTTGAGAGCGGCGTTAACTTTACAGCAGGTTTGCCGGTAGTGCGCACCTCTCCTGACCACGGCACAGCATACGATATTGCAGGCAAACACATCGCCAGTGAAACGTCTTTCCGGGAAGCATTGTTCTTGGCCTGCGACGTAATAAAAAAGAGAACTGCCGAACAAATGCCGGTTGTTTAATACACAGGTATTTTATTTGTCAGAATAATGTTCTAATTTTGCAACTTGCAATAAAAAAAGGTAGTGAAGAAGCTAAAAGAATACGAAATCAACATTGCCAAACTCAGCAATAAAACGCACCAGTACGAGTTTGATATGGATGATTCTTTCTTTGACCTTTTCAGCGGAGAGATCATTCATGGCGGCAAACTGCATGCTGATGTAGAGCTTGAGAAGACCGAAACGCTGCTGACACTGCATTTTGATATTAAAGGAACCGTACGCTTAACCTGCGACAGAAGCTTGGAAGAGTTTGATCAGCCGGTAGATGTGCAGGAAACATTCCGCATGAAGTTTGGTCCGGAAGATAAAGAGCTGGACGAAGACCTGTGGCAGATAGCAAGCGATACGCAGCAGATCAATGTAGCACAGCACCTGTACGATTATATAGGTTTGTCGCTGCCGATGAAGAAGCTGCACCCTCGGTTCCTGGCTGAGATGGATGAAGACAGTGATGAAGATATCCTGATCTACTCCTCAAAGAATACCGGTGACACAGACAGCGGCAGCGATGATGATGACGATGATGACATTGACCCGCGCTGGGACGCTCTGAAGAACCTGAACTAGTAATAGCTTAACGAATTATAAACACAGTAAATAAATTATTTAACTAAAAAATGGCACATCCTAAACGTAAGATTTCGAAGACCAGAAGAGATAAGAGAAGAACTCATTATAAACTTTCTGAGAAAGCCATTGCGATCTGCCCTACTACAGATACTCCGCACCTGTTCCACCACGCTTATGTTGTAGAAGGTGACCTGTACCACAAAGGCAAACTGGCAATCAAAAATTATACAACTAACGCCCAGTAAGCATTAGCTGCTTTTAGTTTTAGTTCTGTATAGTTTAACATCAACCACTACATGAGGATCGCCTTAGATGCAATGGGCGGCGATTATGCACCGGAAGCAATTGTTAAAGGTGCTATACTTGCCGAAAAGCAGCTTGACGAACAATATGAGATTTTGCTGATAGGCAAAGAAGATGTTGTAAAGTCGCTGTTACAAGAATATGGGTATACTGGTACAGGCATTAAAGTGGTTAATGCTACCCAGGTTATTGAAATGGGGGAACACCCCACAAAAGCCCTTACCCAGAAACCTGACTCCAGCATAGCTGTTGGTTACGGACTCCTGAAAGCTGGAAAAGCAGATGCTTTCTGTAGCGCAGGAAATACCGGAGCCATGCTTGTGGGAGCAATGTTTAGCGTTAAAGCTATAGACGGTATACTTAGGCCATCTATAGCCGGGCTTGTTCCGAAGCTAAATGGTGCCTATGGCATTATGCTGGATGTTGGCGCAAACGCAGACTGCAAACCGGAAGTACTGGAGCAGTTTGCCGAACTTGGCTCGATCTATGCCAAGTATGTGCTCAATATCGAGAACCCAAAAGTTGGTTTGATGAACCTGGGCGAAGAGGAAGGCAAAGGTACTGTGAACACGCAGGCTGCTCACCAACGCTTAAAGGTAAACCAGACAATCAACTTTATCGGCAACATAGAAGGCCGCGACGTTTTCAATGATAAGGCAGACGTTATTGTTTGCGACGGTTATACCGGTAACATTATCCTGAAAATGGCGGAGTCGATTTACGACATCTTAAACGAGAAGAACATGCACGATCCGTTCTTCGATAAGTTTAACTATGAAGCCGAAGGTGGTAGTCCTATTCTGGGTATCAACGGCAATGCTGTAATTGGTCATGGGGTCTCTACTCCAAAGGCTATATGCAATATGGTGCTGCAGGCTCAGAAAATGGTAGCAACTAACTTATCAGAGCGCTTCAGAAGGAACTATAGCGAATAATATCAGTGGCTACTTATTGCCACACCTTTAACTTGGCACACGCTGTTTCAGTTATCTTTTTATAGAACTGAGAGCATGTGCCAAGTTTTTTTGTATCTTGCCCGCCTTAACCAATAAACCTAATACCTTTTAAAATGAGTAAGATTACTGCCGCGATAACAGGTGTAGCAGGCTACGTACCCGATTACGTGCTAACCAACAAGGAGCTTGAAACAATGGTGGAGACCAATGATGAATGGATAACCTCCCGTACCGGCATTAAAGAAAGGCGTATTTTAAAAGGTGAAGGGAAAGGTACCTCACATATTGCAGTGCCTGCAGTACTGGACCTACTCAAAAAAACAAATACAAAACCAGAAGAAATAGAGTTACTGATTTGTGCCACTACCACTCCGGATATGGTGTTTCCGGCAACAGCTAACCTCATTACGGCTGAGGTAGGTGCAATTAACGCTTTTGGTTACGACCTTCAGGCGGCCTGCTCAGGCTTTCTTTTCGCATTGGTAACTGCTTCTAAATTCATAGAATCTGGCCAGTATAAAAAAGTGATCGTAGTAGGCGCTGATAAAATGTCTTCTATTATAGATTATAATGACAGAGCAACGTGTATCATTTTTGGTGATGGCGGTGGCGCAGTAATGCTGGAGCCTAACACTGAAGGCTATGGTATACTTGACTCTGTTCTGAAATCGGATGGTACTGGCGCCCAGTTCCTGCACATGAAAGCTGGTGGTAGCCGCAAGCCGGCCACTGTAGATACTGTTCTGGCAAGAGAGCACTTCGCTTACCAGGAAGGTCAGCAGGTATTTAAATTTGCTGTAAAAGGCATGGCAGATGTATCGGCGGAAGTGATGGAACGCAACCACCTGACAGGAGAAGATGTGGCATGGCTTGTACCGCACCAGGCAAACAAGCGTATTATTGAAGCTACTGCTAACCGCATGGGCCTGAGCAACGAAAAAGTAATGCTGAATATCCAGAAGTATGGCAATACCACCAGCGGCACTATTCCACTTTGCTTATGGGAGTATGAAAGTCAACTTAAAAAAGGAGATAATCTGGTATTAGCAGCATTTGGCGGTGGTTTCACCTGGGGAGCTATCTACCTGAAGTGGGCTTACGATCCGAAATAACGATATCAACTATAACAGAAAAGCGGCCTTTCAGCCGCTTTTTTTGTTTCTGTAAATCCCTCCTACCTGATATTACAATAATTTATACTTTAGCCAAGCATTTGCTCGGTACCATATCTTGATGCCACTCCCCCTTCAGGTTTATCTGCCTCAGAGAGTTGTGCCAGGCAGAAAGCTCCGACAGCCATTACCAGATCCCGAACCGCAATATCAAAATACTCTCCTGTAGTGATCAGGTTTATAGCTATACCTACCAGCCATAGTGCTACAATGTAACCACCAATGCGTGGCCGCAGCAGCACAATAACCCCGGCTATTATCTCGATAACTCCAACTATAAGCATAAACGTGTGCGGGCTAAACGGAATGATGTCTGCAACTATTGGGCTCAGGTATTTGTCCCAGTCGGTAAGTAAATGTGTGAACTTATCTATACCTGCCACTATAGGCACTATAGCGTAAGTATACTTTAAAAGCGACCATACTGTATGCAGGCGGTCAGTTGAAATACTTGTTGCTGTATTCATGGCTTTATCCTCCATTTTAATTAATGATTTTTGTAGTTAGATGCTTCACTCAAAAATCCGTTACAAAAAGTGTAACCCTCTGATAAGAAACTCATCCAATTATAAAAAAGCCATGCAAGCACTACATTATAGTATACCATTAGATAGGCAGCTACCGGATGCAGAAGTGATAACAAAAGTATTGGCGGGAGAGAAAGAGTTGTATGAACTCCTGATGCGCCGGCACAACCAGAAGCTTTATCGTGTGATCAGGAGCTACCTGAAAAATGAACGGGAAGTGGAAGATGCCATGCAGGATACTTACCTAAAAGCTTACGAAAAACTTTACCAGTTCAGGCAGGACTCCCAGTTCTCGACATGGTTGATTCGGATAGGTATAAATGCGGCACTGGGCAAATTACGGAAGTATAAACAATTAGCCGAAGCTCCCTCCGACCTGATTGACTACGATGTACTCCCCTCTTCAGAAACCTTACCTATGGACCCTGAAAATATAATCATCAGAAACGAAGCAAAACTATTACTGGAGAAAGCCATAGATGCCATACCAGAAAAGTATAGAATTGTATATACGCTCCGGGAGTTGGAAGACTTGAGTGTGCAGGAAGTAATGAATTGCCTGGAGCTCTCTGAAAGCAATGTAAAGATTCGCCTGCACCGTGCCAAAGCTTTGTTAAAAGACAATCTGTATAAACTTACACAGGATAAGCAGGTATTTGAATTTGGAAATAAACGTTGCGACGCACTCGTGCACCAGGTATTGAAGGCACTGCCGTAAACTCTTCCTTTATAGTTGCTCCACATCATTCCCGGACCTGCTACAGGTAGTATTACAACTATAGCTTTACGGCCTAATTAGTCTTGTTTAAACTGTAACTATAACCGGGAACAGCGGCCCTAAAATATGTTGCGCATGCATAACATATTAAATAAAAGCATAAAGCACAACTTAAAATCATACCTTTTTTCAGGACAAATCAGGTAGAATAACTAACTTTGTTTGCAGAACATAGTTTTCCGCTATACTTTTATCGTTTCATTTAAGTACAACACGATTCAGAATACTATATGGCAACTACAGCTGATATAAAAAATGGCGTTGTGATCGAGTACAACAACGACCTTTACCAGGTAATAGATTTCCAGCACGTAAAGCCAGGCAAAGGCCCTGCATTCGTAAGAACAAAACTACGCAATGTAAGATCGGGCAAAGTGGTGGATAACACGTTCTCAGCTGGTCATAAAATTACAACTGCCCGTGTAGAGCAGCGCCCGCACCAGTTCATTTACAAAGATGACATGGGCTACAACTTTATGGACATGAACACTTTTGAGCAGGTAACCCTGAACGAAGCCATGGTTCCATTTGCCGACCTGATGAAAGAAGGACAGGAAGTAACTATACTTTTCCACGCTGAAACGGAAACGCCGCTTACCTGCGAGATCCCTCCTTTTGTAGAGCTTACTATTACGTATACTGAGCCAGGCATTAAAGGCGATACAGCAACAAATGCATCAAAACCAGCCATTGTAGAGACAGGTGCAACTATACAGGTGCCTCTTTTCATTGGTCAGGACGAAAAAATAAAAGTAGACACTCGTACTTATTCTTACGCAGAAAGAGTAAAATAACACATGAAAGCTAAAGAAATCCAGGACCTTATCGACTTCATCGCCAAATCCGGCCTGAACAAAGTCAACATCGAGACAGAAGAATTCAAGATATCGGTACAGCGCGAGCCAAACCAGAAGGTAAAGTATGTTAGCGAGCCGGCACACCATGCTGCTCCTGCTGCTGCACCAGCTCAGATGGCTGCTCCACAGGCTGCTCCTGCTCCATCGGCACCTGCTGCTCCTGCTGCTGCACCAGCTTCAGAAGAAAGCAAGTATGTAGCTATCAAAGCGCCGATGATCGGTACATTCTACCGTGCATCAAGCCCGGAAGCTCCGATTTTTGTTAACGTTGGCGACGAAGTGAAAAAAGGACAGGTGATCTGTATTATCGAAGCCATGAAGCTGTTCAACGAGATCGAGTCTGAAGTATCAGGTAAGATCGTGAAGGTGCTGGTAGATAACGCCACTCCTGTTGAGTACGATCAGCCGCTGTTCCTGGTAGATCCTAGCTAATAGTTCAAATTTGAAAATTTGGAAATGAGAAAATTTGGAGATGGAGATGGTGTGAAAAACGTCTCCATTTTCATTGTTCATAATTTTCAAATCTACAAATCTTCAAATCTTCTAATCTGACATTATGTTTAAGAAAATATTAATTGCCAACCGTGGCGAGATTGCGCTGCGTATCATCCGTACGTGCAAAGAGATGGGTATTAAAACGGTGGCCGTATACTCAACCGCTGACAAGGAAAGCCTGCACGTGCGCTTTGCTGACGAAGCTGTTTGTATCGGTCCGGCTCCAAGCTCACAATCTTACCTGAACATACCGCACATTATTGCAGCTGCCGAAATTACGAACGCAGATGCCATACACCCGGGTTATGGTTTCCTGTCTGAGAATGCTGAATTCTCCCGTATTTGTGCTGAAAACAATATCAAGTTTATAGGTGCTTCGCCAGAGATGATCAACCAGATGGGTGATAAAGCCTCTGCAAAAGACACCATGAAAAAGGCTGGTGTACCTACTATACCTGGTTCTGATGGTTTATTAAAGAATGTAGAAGAAGGTATAAAGCTTGCCAAAAAGATCAAATATCCGGTTATCATCAAAGCTACAGCTGGTGGTGGTGGTCGTGGTATGCGTATCATCAAAGAAGAATCTGAATTCGAGAAAATGTGGAATGATGCCCGTACAGAAGCTGCTGCAGCTTTTGGTAACGATGGCATTTACCTGGAGAAGTTCATTGAAGAGCCGCGCCACATCGAGATTCAGCTGATAGGTGACCAGCATGGTAATGTAGCTCACCTTTCAGAGCGTGACTGCTCTATCCAGCGTCGTCACCAGAAACTGGTGGAAGAAACCCCTTCTCCGTTTATCACTGACAAACTTCGCGAAGAAATGGGCCAGGCTGCTATTGCCGGTGCCAAAGCCATTAACTACGAAGGTGTTGGAACAATAGAATTCCTGGTAGACAAGAACCGCGATTTCTATTTCATGGAGATGAACACACGTATACAGGTGGAGCACCCGATTACAGAGGAAGTTATTGATTACGACCTGATTAAGGAGCAGATTAAGGTTGCTGCCGGTGAGAAGATCACAGGTAAGAACTACTATCCTAAAATGCATGCTATTGAGTGCCGTATTAATGCTGAGGATCCAAAGAACGGTTTCCGTCCGAGCCCGGGTAGAATTACCAACCTGCACGTACCAGGTGGCCACGGTGTTCGCGTAGACTCTCACGTATACTCAGGTTACTCTATCCCGGCTAACTACGACTCTATGATCGCTAAATTGATCGTAAGTGCTCAGACCCGTGAAGAAGCCCTTGTTAAAATGAAGCGTGCCCTGAGCGAATTCGTGATTGAAGGTATTAAAACAACAGTACCTTTCCACCTGAAGCTAATGGATGACGAAGGTTTTAAAGCAGGTAACTTTACAACTGCTTACCTGGAAAGCTTCGACTTCAGTAAAATCGACTAAGTTAAAAGAACTTATACTTAAAAAGCCGGTGCATCAGTACCGGCTTTTTTGTTAGACGAAAGTTTATTTAACATAATTAGCAAACTTCAAAAATTACTTGTTCCGGTTTATAGTTTTCCCTTTTCTACATTAACTAAATATAGTTTATGCTATATTTGAGATTATATTTCCAAGCTATACTTAAACAAATGAAAAACCTTCTACTCCAATTTGCCCTTATACTTATTGTATTCCTTAGTCTTACTTCCTGTAGCAAAGATGAGCCAACTCCTGACTATGAAAAATTACTGACTGCCCATACTTGGGTTAAAGGAAATATCAGAGCAGAGAGTGACAGCAAAGAAGCACTAGAATTCTTTGATGGTTACTTAATGTTGCACGATGATTATAAAATCACTTTTAATGAAGATGGCACTTATGAAGTAAATGGTGGCAAAGGTACTTGGGAATTGTCCGCTGATAAAAAGAAAATAATGTTTGACCAAGCATCCTGGAGTAAATCATATTTTCCTATACATGAGTTAAAAGCAAACTCGTTAAAAGTAAGCTGGATCTCCCGTTTTGCAGGCGCAGAAGGAGCTGTTTATGAAGCCAATATTTATTTGGATTTGGTACCTCAGGAGTAATGTTAGCCTAATCGTAAAGCATAAAAAAGGGAAGCAAGTATAAGTTTGCTTCCCTCTTTATTTTAATACTTTTATAGTTTATACCTTCTCCGGTTCCTCTTCCATCAGCTGTGTTAACTCATTATACCAGCCTTCCCCATACTTTCTGATTAGCGGCTCTTTCAGGAATTGGTAAACTTTTACACCTAAGTCCTGACCAAAATTACAGGCGGCAGCGCAAATGCTCCAGCGATCATAATTCAGGGCTTCAAAATCATCGTACTTGGTAATCCGAATCGGGTATAAATGACAGGAGATTGGTTTTTTCCAGCTGATCTTGCCATCATAGTAAGCCTGCTCAATGGCACATTTTAGTATTCCTTTTTCATCGTAAAGGGCATAAGCACACTCCCGGTTTTCTATAGTTGGGGTAGAAAAATCGCCTTCAAAATCGGTAATATATAAGCCTTGTTCTTCCACAGCCAGCTTGCCGGCACCGGTCATGTAAGGTTTAATGTGCTCGTAATTTTCAGCAAGTATAGCCAGTTCACTTTCCTCTAATGGGGCGCCAAGGTCACCTTCAACACAGCAGGCACCTTTACATTTCTCAAGGTTACAAACAAAAAAATTATCGCGGATGTCGTCGCTGATGACGGTTTTCTGAAGGACTATCATAGTAATCTAAATGCAAGTATAGCAGTGTAAAAGTTATAGTTACTGCCTGTTTAAGAGAGACAAAGGTAATGAGAAAATAGTTTAGAAGGTGTTTATGTTATACTTCTCAATAGGTTTATGAAGTATAGCCGTTAAAAAAGGAGTACATGTTTCAACACATACTCCTTCAAAATTAAGGATCTAACTTTTATACTTGCTAATTCTTCCTCTGCGGTGAGCCAGCTGCCATTAGGATGTTCGTTACATTCTCCTGCTTGGTATAATCAATGGCAGCTTTACCGGATTGATCAAGCAATTTAGGATCTGCGCCAGCTTGTACCAGCGCAAGTATAATTTCAAAATTAGCGTTCAGTTCGCAGGCCAGCATTAATGGTGTTTTACCCTCATTGTTCTGCAGGTTTGGGTTAGCTCCGGAAGCCAGTAATTTTTCCAGCTCCATAATACCAATATGCTGCCCGTTGGTAGATTGCAGAGCTGCGGTAAGTGCTGTGTTGCCTTCTTTATCCTTCAGGTTAAGATCTGCTTTATACTTTAACAAGGTATCTAATAACTGTACCTGCTCCTGTTCAAATAACTGCGAATTACTAATCCGGGCACCTGCAACGGTATAGTGCAAAGCTGTTCTGCCGTCTGCGTCCTGTGCATTCACATCAGCACCATTTTTCAGGAGTTTGCCAATCATGGCCGGACGTACTTCCGGTTCGTAGATCACACCGAACTCTTCCAGTAAAAGCGGGATATATAACGTATGCATTAAAGGTGTACGCTTGCCCAATTCTTCTGCCTCATAATCATCAGGTACAGCCAGTGTATTTGCATCTGCCTTGTTTTTAAGTGCACGCTCCAACATTTCCGGGTTACGGGTAATAGATGCGATCACCAGTTTCTGATCAGGAGTCTGGTTCATGTAACGTAGCTGCTCGTAGGCACTTACACTACCTTTTGAGATAGCCTGTCGGTACAGTTTGCGGGCTTCGCCCAGGTTAGGCTCTCCTATAGTTCCTTCTTCGTATAGTAAACCCAAAGTATAAAGTGCTTCGCGGTCGCCGGCAGCAACCCCTTTTTTGAGCCAGAAAAGCGCTTTCTCATTGTTCTTCTCCACTCCTTCCCCATCCAGGTATAAGTTTGCCAGGTAAGTATAAGCTACAACATCGCCTTTATTGGCAGCACGGTTCAGGTAGTTAAAAGCATAACCAAGATCCTTCATCTCGCCGTAGCCGGTATAGTACATACTGCCTAGCATACGGTTACTGAACGCATCGCCTTCTACAGCTTTCTCCCGGATAACCACAGCTGCCGTGCGCATCTTCTGCAAAAAGTTCTGCTTGTCTTCTTCAGATTTAAGGATCATCAGCTCAGCCATACCTAACTGGCCCAGCGGACTGTTTTCTTCTATGGCACGTTCGTAGTAGTAGCTAGCTGAATCGGTGTTGGCAGAAAAGAACTTGGTACGGTTCTGTAATTCTGCCAGCGTATCTATCTGCACCGTGTCATACTTCAGCTCACGGTACTGGTGCATGCGGCCCAGAAAGTATAAAGCCTCCGGTTCGCCTTGTGCTGCTGCTTCCTTAAACTTTGCATGTGCCTCCTTATACTTCAGCGAAGTATAAAATGCCATCGCTTCCTGCATTGCCGGAGTGCGCCAGATTAATTTCTCAGGAGCCTTCTCTACAGGTTTAGCAGTTACAGGTGCTGTTTTGGTTGTAGTTGTTTTCTTTTTAGTTGTTGCCGATTTGGTAGTGGCTGTTTTCTTTACAGGTGCTTTGCCACTCTTTTGTGTCGATTTACTTTGTGCAGGGCTTAACTGCGCGCTAAAAACGAACAGGGCAAGCAGCAATAGTTTTTTCATGGCAGATATCGTAGGGCGGTATTTTTGATAGATCATCAGTAAAAATTCTTCTTTTGCAGAAGCTTGTTATGAAGCAAAAGTAGCCATAACCTGCTTCTAATTCAAACGGGCAAGTATAGCCTGTGTTCTGATTGCAATTTCCGGGCCTGTTTAATTGGCCTGTTATAAAACGCTTTTGAGGTTGCTATTGTTCATATGGTAACAGTTGCAGGTATAGCAGCACCAATTTGCAAAGGCAATTCAGAAAACGGATTTGTATTCGTAAATTGCATAGTTTTTAAAGACGCACGCTGAAGAGAAGAAATGGATTATATCAGTTTATTGAACGAGTCGCAACGCAAGGCGGTACTTCACACCGAAGGCCCGGCCATGATCATTGCGGGTGCCGGCTCAGGCAAAACAAGAGTACTTACCTATCGGATTGCTCACCTTATAAGTTTAGGTATCGATCCCTTTAATATACTAGCGCTTACCTTTACCAACAAGGCGGCCAAAGAAATGCGTCACCGTATCGAGAAAGTGATTGGCAACGAAGCCAAGAACATCTGGATGGGTACATTTCACTCGGTTTTCTCTCGTATACTTCGCGCTGAGGCCGACAAAATTGGCTACCCGAAAAGCTTTACCATTTACGATACCGATGACTCCAAAACGCTCATTCGCAATATTGTGAAAGAGATGAACCTGGACGACAAACTATACAAGCCGAACGTGGTGCTGGGCCGTATCTCGTCTGCCAAAAACAAATTGATTTCGCATAAGCAGTACATGAGCGACCCGGTGATACAAGCCGACGACGAAGCTGCTATGCGTCCTAAAATCGGTAAGATATACGAGCAGTACCAGAACCGTTGCTTTAAGGCTGGTGCCATGGACTTCGACGACCTGCTGTTCCAGACCAACGTGCTTTTCCGCGACCACCCCGATGCGCTGAACAAATACCAGAACATCTTTAAGTTTGTGATGGTGGATGAGTACCAGGATACAAACTACTCGCAGTACCTGATCACGCGAAAACTGGCTGCCCAAAACAGAAATATTGTGGTGGTGGGTGATGATGCCCAGTCTATTTATGCGTTCCGTGGCGCCGATATCCAGAACATATTAAACTTTGAGCGCGACTACCCGGAACTGGAAGTATTTAAGCTGGAGCAGAACTATAGATCAACCAAAAACATTGTGCATGCGGCCAACTCAGTTATTAAAAATAACACGGCACAGCTACGCAAAGATGTTTTCACTGATAACGAGCAGGGCCCGCTGATTGAAGTAATAAAGGCCAACTCTGATAACGAAGAAGGCAAACTGGTGGCTACAACCATTTTCGAAGAGAAGATGAACAACCACCTCTCCTACGACGATTTTGCTATACTTTACCGTACCAATGCGCAGTCCAGGGCCATGGAAGAAGCGTTGCGTCGCATGAACATCAAGTATAAAATCGTGGGTGGCTTGTCGTTCTATCAGCGTAAGGAAATTAAAGACCTGATTGCCTACCTGCGCCTGACGGTTAACCCGAACGATGAACAGGCGCTACGTCGCGTTATAAACTACCCGAAACGTGGTATTGGTGAAACTACGGAGTCGAAGCTTTTTGTGACGGCTGACGAAATAAACCATAGCGTTTGGGAAGTGGTACAAAATGCAACAGAGTTCTTAGGTAACCGTGTAGGTACTGCCATCGAGAACTTCTCACTCATGATTCGCGAATTTGCGATTATGGCCGAGCAGAACGATGCCTTTGAAGTTGCTAAGCACGTAGCCAAGCGCTCAGGTATAGTAGATGATCTGTACCAGGACAAGACCGTGGAAGGCCTTGCCCGATACGAGAACATCCAGGAATTGCTGAACGGTATTAAGGAATATGTAGATGACCCGGAGAAGGAAGATAAAAGTCTATCCGCGTTCCTGCAGGACATTGCCCTTATTACCGACGCTGATACCAAAGCAGACGATATTGGTGAGCATGTAACGCTTATGACCATTCACTCGGCCAAAGGTCTGGAGTTTAAGAACGTATTTATAGTTGGTATGGAAGAGAACCTTTTCCCGAGCCAGATGATGCTGAACTCCCGCGCCGATTTGGAAGAAGAACGCCGCCTGTTTTATGTGGCCATTACCCGTGCCGAAAAGAAATTATACTTAACGTACGCTACCAGCCGCTACCAGTGGGGTAACCTACGCGCCTGCGAAAAGAGCCGTTTCCTGGATGAGATCGATCCGAAGTACCTGAACTTTAAGTATGGCGATACAGGCAACGTAGCCACCAACAGCGTATTCGAGAGAGTATTGCAGCGTAAGAGTAGTGTCAGTAGTTTGGTACAACAACCTGCCCGTAAACAGGCAGCTACAGCTTACACTGCCCCAGCCGATTTTAAGCCAAGCGATACAAGCAACCTGGCTGTCGGCATGAAGGTAGAACACCCTAAATTCGGATTTGGCGTAGTAACACTTGTAGATACTCAGGGCAACAGTACAAAAGCAACTATAAACTTCGACGAAGTAGGCGAAAAAACCCTGCTCCTGAGCTTCGCCAAGCTACGCATACATGAGTAATTAGGAATTAAGAATTAGAAATTACGAATTAAGAATTTAGAATAGTGGTTTAGCCGTTGGCGAAACTATAAAGGTAGTTTTACTCTCTTCGAACATTCATTTATACCTATTATTCGTAAATCTGATTTTTTAATTCGTAATTCGTAATTCATAATTCTTAATTAATAGAATGGAAGCAAGTACCTCCTTTAAACAAGAACTGTTGTTGCGCGAATATGGCCGCAACGTGCAGGATCTTGTAAACCATATACTGACCATACAAGATAGGGCCGAACGTACACGCCTTTCGCAGTTGCTGATAAACCTGATGGCCAAACTTAACCCGCAGCTCCGCGACACACAGGATTACCAGCAAAAACTCTGGAACCACCTGTTTGTAATGTCGGGCTCGCAACTGGACGTGGACTCTCCTTACCCGCTTAGCGCGATGGAGTACCTTAACGATAAGCCTCAGCGCATGCGCTACCCACTCGAAACGCCAAAGTACAAGCACTACGGCCAGAACGTGGAACTGCTGATACAGCGTGCAACCGAGCTGGAAGATGAAAAAGAGCGCGAATCAGCCATCATCTCCATCGGTAAACTGATGAAAACGCTGTACCGCTCTTACAACAAAGACAGCATAACAGACGATGTGATCCTGAGCGACATCCGCCAGTTATCGAAAGGTAAACTGAACATGGACCTGGCTTATATTGAGAGCAATAACCTGTTCGAGTCTAATGTAGGTGGCAGCAACAGGCAGGATAACCAGCAGCGTAGCCAGCAACAAAACCGCGGCGGCGGCGACCGCAACCGCAACAAGAATACAAGATCTTCCAATCAAAGAAATAAATAGTAAATGGCTTCATTTGAAGTAATTGGTGGTAACAAGTTAAAAGGCGAGATTATACCGCAGGGAGCAAAAAACGAAGCACTGCAGATTCTGTGTGCAGTACTCCTGACTTCCGAAACAGTTACCATTTCCAACATTCCTGACATACGGGATGTAAATAAGCTTATCGAATTGCTGCAGGGTTTAGGAGTAGCTGTTGAAAGAATAGCACCTGATACCTATACTTTCCGAGCTGATAATGTAGATCTGGATTACCTGGAAACAGATGCATTTGTAGCGCAAGGTCGTGCTATACGTGGCTCGGTAATGATTGTAGGCCCAATGCTGGCCCGCTTTGGTAAGTCTAAAATGCCTAAGCCGGGTGGCGATAAAATTGGCCGTCGCCGACTGGATACCCACTTTGAAGGTTTTGAGAAATTAGGTGCTAAGTTTACTTATAACGCTGCTGATAATTTCTTTATCGCAACTGCTGATAAATTGAAAGGTGCTTACATGCTGCTGGATGAGGCGTCGGTAACTGGTACAGCTAACATATTAATGGCTGCTGTACTGGCTGAAGGTACAACAACCATATACAATGCTGCCTGCGAGCCTTACGTGCAGCAGCTTTGCCGTATGCTTAACCGCATGGGCGCTAAGATTAGTGGCATCGGCTCTAACCTGCTGGTAATTGAGGGTGTGGAGAGATTAGGTGGTACTGAACACCGCATGCTGCCTGACATGATCGAGATCGGCTCGTTTATTGGCCTTGCTGCCATGACGGGTTCAGAGATAACTATAAAAGATTGCCAGATACCGGAACTTGGTTTGATTCCAGACACATTCCGACGCTTAGGTATAAAAATGGAGTTCCGTGGTGATGATATTCATATTCCGGCGCAGGACCATTATGAGATTGATACTTATATTGACGGCAGCATCCTGAACATATCAGATCATACCTGGCCGGGCTTAACTCCTGACCTGCTGAGTGTGGCGCTGGTAGTAGCAACGCAGGCAAAAGGTACGGCGCTTATCCATCAGAAAATGTTTGAGAGCCGCCTGTTCTTTGTTGACAAACTGATAGACATGGGTGCTCAGATCATACTTTGCGACCCGCACAGAGCTACGGTTATCGGCCATAACAACAACATTCCGTTACGCGGCATCCGCATGACCTCCCCGGATATTCGTGCCGGCGTGGCCCTGCTTATTGCAGCGCTTTCCGCAGAAGGTACCAGCATCATCGACAACGTAGAGCAGATCGACCGTGGTTACCAGAACATTGATGGCCGCCTAAATGCCATTGGCGCGCAGATAAGAAGGATATAAAGTATAGATTTATACTTATACAAAAAAAGAGCACCTGGAAATGGGTGCTCTTTTTTGTGGTGAGATTATAGTTTGTAGTTGTTATATTAGCTAAAACATATACGTTGGTTCATTTAACAATAGTAATTCCGGCAGGCTTTGGAAGTTACGTACATAGTGCAGATAAGCGTATGTTTTCGTTTATACTATAGTTAGCATTAATATATGACATATAAGTTCTATGCTTTTAGGGAAGACTTTGAAGAAATCGTAAGGTTCATTTACGGAGAATTAGGTCTTTCTGTATTCCAAAGCTATTCACAGCCTGAAAAGCCTTTGCAGGAATACGGAACTGCCGAACAACTTTTAACAGAACTAGAAACTGGACAAAATCAAATTCAACTTGCGCTTTGGAAAAAATCTTTCGGCTTTGATTATCGAATCAACAAAATTGACCTGAACCCAAAATACTGCAACGGTCATACCTTCAGATACAGAATTGACGGATGGGGATTGATTCATTTTCAAATAAGCGGACTAACGGGAGAGCGGCTAGAAACTTGCTCAATTTCCCACAACACGGAAAAGCGAGCAACTACATGGGAATCGACTAATCCCGATATTGGAAAAGTAAGTGAGGTAAATTGGGAGGAAGTAAACAAGACCTCCAGAAAACTAAAATATTTAATCAGTAAAAAGTTGGCCAAAACTAGAATCAATGAGATAGATACACTATCACAAGCAAAAGAATACTTAGAGTTGGCAAAAGCATAAAGAGAAATACTAATGCTAACAAGGTGTAAACGTCAGCTTCGGCCGACGGCCTCCGCCGCCGCTTACACTAGCCGTTAAAAAACTATTCACTATGCCCGACAACTATAACCTTAACCGTTTTTTAGAAGCCCAAGAAAGTACCTACCAGGCAGCATTGGCAGAAATCAGAAATGGGAGAAAGCGTAGCCATTGGATGTGGTTTATATTTCCGCAGTTGGCTGGTTTGGGTTTTACTGAAACATCTCAGTTCTACGCCATCAAAAGTATAGACGAAGCCACTGCCTATTTACACCACCCTGTTTTAGGGAAGCGCTTGTTAGAGATTACAGAAGCATTGCTAACTATAGAAGGCAAATCAGCAAACCAGATCTTCGGCAGCCCCGATGATGCCAAACTAAAATCTAGCATGACGCTATTTGCTGCTATCAGCGATGAAAACTCTGTGTTTCGTAAAGTGTTGGAAAAATATTTTAACGGCCAGAAGGATACAAAGACCTTACAACTTCTGGAGAGCAATTAACTTTTCAAAATATAAAATTGCTATGGCGCGAGTGTCCTCGCTCGTGACGAACTATAGTTGGGCCTCTGGCCCAGTGGAATTACAATTCAGTAGAACTATACTTATTGAATTGTGGGTTGTGGCCAGAGGCCACCCTATACTAAACACGAGCGAGGACGCTCGCGCCATTATGTTATAACGATAGTTTTGCTTCTTATACAAGAAGCTGAAAACCATTTGAGCTAAACTATAGAATACCTTACCTTTGAGGTAAATAATTGAGATATGAGCAAAGCAAATTGGATAACCGCTAAGGAATACGAAGATATAACCTATAAAAAGTTAGGCGGCGTAGCCCGCATAGCCTTTAACCGACCGAACGTGCGCAATGCGTTTCGCCCTAAAACGGTGTTCGAGCTTTTCGATGCGTTTCTGGATGCGCGTGAGGACACAAGTATAGGCGTGGTGTTGCTTTCTGCAGAAGGCCCGTCTACAAAAGATGGTGTTTATAGTTTCTGCAGCGGCGGCGACCAGAATGCCCGTGGTTTCCAGGGATATGTGGATGAAGGTGGTATTCCGCGCCTGAACATACTGGAAGTACAGCGCCTGATCCGTTTTATGCCGAAAGTAGTTATTGCTGTTGTTCCGGGTTGGGCAGTTGGTGGCGGCCATAGTTTGCACGTAGTCTGCGACCTCACACTTGCCAGCAAAGAGCACGCAATCTTTAAACAAACCGATGCCGACGTGACCAGTTTTGATGGTGGTTATGGTTCGGCTTACCTGGCTAAAATGGTAGGTCAGAAACGTGCTCGCGAAATCTTCTTCTTAGGCCGCAACTACTCTGCCCAGGAAGCTTACGACATGGGCATGGTAAATGCTGTTATTCCGCACGACGAACTGGAAGATACTGCCTACGAGTGGGCTCAGGAAATATTGGCTAAATCACCTACATCAATCAAAATGCTGAAGTTTGCCTTTAACCTGACCGACGATGGCATGGTAGGTCAGCAGGTTTTTGCCGGCGAAGCTACCCGCCTAGCTTACATGACCGAAGAAGCCAAAGAAGGTAGAAATGCCTTTTTGGAGAAGCGTAAGCCAGATTTTAAGAACATTCCGTGGATTTCTTAACCCACCCCTGCCCCTCCGAGGAGGGGATTTATACTATAAAAGCCTGCTACTTAACTGTAGCAGGCTTTTGTTTTATAGAATCATACTTGTATTTATAGCGTGAGCGTCTTCGCTCGCGTCATTTACTATACTTCAAACTATAAATTATACTACCTTCTTCTGCTCTTCTCCCCTTTTGCTGCCGCCATATAGTTCATACTTCAGCAAACGGCAATCTATAGCGCCATTGTAGAGCGGCGTGCGGCGTGATGCGCGTAGGCCTATACTTTTAGCTGCATCCAGATTACCGGTAAACACGAAAGCATCGAAGCCCTGGTAGTTATTCTTCAACGTATCACCGATGTTTTTATACAGCAGGTTAATGTCATCTGAAAGTATACGCTCGTTATATGGCGGGTTCATCACCAATACACCATGGTCAGCAGGAGCATTCGTCTTGAAGAAGTCAGCCTGTTCTACTTTAATTACTTGCTCCAGGCCAGCATTGGCAATGTTGGTACGGGCAGCTTCCACGTAATCTTCATCAATATCATAACCAATAATTTTGGCTTGCGGCTCACGCTTTTCTTTGGCTTCGGCGGTGCGCCACACCATTTCAAACAGTTCTTCGTTGTAGTCATTCCACTTCTCGAAGCCAAATGGGTCGCGGCGGAAAAGACCAGGCGCTATGTTCTGAGCCATCATCGCAGCTTCAATCAGGAACGTACCAGAACCAGCCATCGGGTCTATGAACGTAGCTTTCTTATCCCAACCGGAAAGCGAAATAATGCCCGCAGCCAACACTTCGTTTAGCGGTGCCACGTTAGTTTGCAAGCGGTAACCACGGCGGTGCAGCGAGTCTCCGGACGAATCCAGCGAGAGCGTAACCATGTTTTCGTGCATGTGCAGGTTCAGGCGCACATCCGGCCTTATCTTATCTACAGAGGGGCGCTCACCGGTTTTCTTACGGAACTGGTCAACTATAGCATCTTTAGTAAGCTGGGCCACAAACAGCGAGTGTTCAAAAGTAGAATGGCTCACCACCGCATCAATGGCAAAGGTTTGGTCAAGGCCAAAAAACTCAGACCAGTTTGTTTTCTGCACCTGTTCGTACAGGTCGTCTTCGTTGCGGGCCTTAAAATTACGGATGGGTTTAAGTATACGAATAGCAGTGCGGCACCACAGGTTAGCCTCGTATAGTTGGCGCAGGTTACCAGAGCAGGTTACTACGCGGTTCCCGACCTTTACATATTCCATTTCCAGAGCGCGCAGCTCTTCAGCCAATACCTCTTCCAGCCCGGCCAGCGTAGTGGCAATTATATTAAAGTTCTCCGTTGGTTTCTGCTTCTGTTTTGGCTTAGGTTTATGCATGGCATGTAAGTATAATCTTGCAAAGATAGGCATTGCAGCCAGAAAGTTGGGAAGTTATAAAGCTAGAAAGGGTTTTATAGTTACAATTATACTTTAAAACGAGTGTTAGCGCTTTTTAACAAATATTTGATATGTTGCATCACTGCTTTGCGCAGGGCTACTTTTGTCTATTGTCTAACTACCTTTCTAACTTCCAAACTTTCTGACTTTCTAATTTCAATGACTTATCTTTGCAGTAAATACGTGCCTATGAAACTGCAGTCTGATTTCCCACTTAAGCCTTATAATACGTTTGGTATAGATGTAAAAGCAAAGCTTTTTGCCCGCTTCGATAGTGTGCAGGAGTTGCAGGAATTGCTGCAGATGCCTGAACTAAAGCAGGAACAGAAACTTATACTAGGGGGCGGAAGCAACTTGCTCTTTACAAAAGACTTTGATGGCGTAGTGCTGCAGAATGGTATAAAAGGTATTGAGGTTGTACACGAAGATGAGAACTATACTTATGTAAAAGCCGGTGGCGGCGAAGTATGGCATGAGTTTGTACTTTATACTTTAGAGCATAATTTAGGCGGCGTAGAGAACCTGTCGCTGATACCGGGCACGGTAGGTGCAGCACCGTTGCAAAATATTGGCGCCTATGGCGTGGAGCTGAAAGATGTATTTTATGAACTGGAAGCCCTGCACCTGGAGACTGGCCAGATGCATACTTTCAGCAACGAAGATTGCAAGTTTGGCTACCGCGAAAGTGTATTTAAGAACGAGCTGAAAGGCCAGTTTATAGTTACTTCGGTTACGTTCAGGCTGCACAAAAACCATAAAGTAAATACCAGCTACGGCGCCATTAAAACCACCCTGGAAGAAATGCAGGTTACGCAGCCAACTATACAGGATGTTAGCGCAGCCGTTTGCTACATTCGCCAGAGCAAGTTACCTGATCCCAAACAGATCGGAAACGCTGGAAGCTTCTTCAAAAACCCTGAAATACCGATTATACTTTTCGATATCCTGAAAGAGCACTACCCGGATATGCCTGCTTACCCGGTGTCGGAACTAACCGTGAAAGTACCTGCAGGCTGGCTGATTGAACAGTGCGGCTGGAAAGGGAAAGTAATTGAAAACTATGGCGTGCATAAAAACCAGGCGCTGGTGCTTGTAAACTATGGCGGTGCCTCCGGCGAAAAAGTACGTCAACTGGCCTACGACATCATACACTCAGTAGAAGAAAAATTCGGAATACATCTGAATCCTGAAGTAAATATCATGTAATCTTCTCTAAAAGGTAGATCAGTTTTTTACTATACTTGAAAGACATTTAGGTTTCTTTCTGGTATTCTTCTTAACTTAAAACTTTCTAGCCCATTCTTTATTAGGTTAGTAAAAACATTTACCTTGTTTAATTTAAGCTCAGGTTAAGCAATCGGTTAACTGCTTCCTGTAGCTTTCGTATAACTCCAATCCGAAACTAACACGGACTATCTTCATTTAAAACTTAAATAAAATAGAACATGAAAAAACTACAGTTCCTTACTTACCTATTTGCTGCACTGCTAATGGTTACTACAGTTAGCTGCGATGAAGACGATGATGATACAACTCCAGATAAAGAGTCCCTTTTAACTGCTGGGGAATGGACTGGGGATAAAATTTATGTTCAGGGAGTTGACGCAACTGACGATTTTGCTGAACTTTTTGATTTTGATGTAAAGAATTCAACCATTAGTTTTAGTGCAGATGGTACATATACAGCAGATAGTGACTTTGGTTCAGATGAGGGAACCTGGGAATTCTCAGAAGATGAAACCCAGATTATTTTAGATGAAGGAACAGATGACGAGACAACCGTGGAAGTTAACAGACTCACTAGCTCCGAATTTTGGGCCGAGGGCGACTTAGCTGATATGGGTCAGGATGTTGAGATTCGATTTGTACGCTAACACATAACGTTTATAAAAAAGGCTCCTGTTAAAGGAGCCTTTTTTAATGCTATAAACTATAAACATAAGGTTTAGCAAATCAAAATTGCGTATTTTTAAGTACATACCATTATTAACACATAGCTATACCCCATTGCCATAATATTCTGCTTTGTTATACTTAAATTATATTTTATGAACAGATATCAATTACGTTACTTTCTGTTAGCCATTCTGTTTCCGCTATTTCTGGTAAGTTGTGGAGACGATGATGACGATGATGTTTCACCAAATATAGCACAGCTAACTGCTGGAGAATGGACAGGGGACGCCATAATAGTTGACGGGGAAGATATTACAGATGAGTTATTAGAAGAAGAAGAGCCTTTTGATTTCAGGCAGTATACATCTCAATTTGAAAGAGCTGGCACTTATAATGAAAGTTATCAGGGTAGAACAGTAGCAGAAGGAGATTGGGAATACCAAAATAATGATAGAATAATCGTGTTTGACGAAGGGACTAGTAGAGAATATTATGTTGTTATCGCGAAGTTAGATGACGATGAACTCTTTTATGTTCAGGATGGTGTAGAATACAGATTTGTAAGGTAATCCTACTGACAAAACCGTAAAAAAGGCTCCCTTACCGGGAGCCTTTTTTTATCTATATTTTATACTTACTTCAATACTGCCAGTGTAGCACCATCGCCGCCTCGTTCTTCAGCTTCGCTGCCCAGGCTGGCTACTTCCGGCACCGAGTAAAGGTAATCACGCACTACCTGACGCAGTATACCGTTGCCACGGCCATGTATGATCTTGATTTCCGGAATGCCCAGCATTATCGCCTCGTCGGTAAAGTTCATCACTTTATTAAGCGCATCTTCTGCATACTCTCCACGAATATCCAAGGTACTTCCAAAATCAGCCATGCGTTGGGTAATGTTCATGCCGCGGGTATAGCCTTCTTCGGCTTTGGCAGCTGCTTTCTTCTGCTTCGCGGCCTGCGCATCTACACGCTCCAGGTTATCAATCTTAACTATAGTCTTCAAGCCACCAAACATTACCTCGGCAGTCTTACCTTTTACACTTACGATCTGCCCTACCGAATCCTGGCCCACTAAGGCTACATTGTCTCCTTCTTTTAATGGGCCACCCGTTGTAAGGCGTTTATGTGCCGGGCGCGGCTCTTCTTTGCGCACCTGCTCGTTGGCAAATGTTTCGAGGTCGCGGCGTGCTTCCTTGGTCTTTTCCTTTTCGGCCTGGCTCTGCTTTATCTGCTGTATAGTTGCTTCTATTTTCTGGTTGGCATCCTTCAGCAACAGCTTCGCTTTGCCCTTGGCTTCACGCATCACGTCCTGCTTGCTCTCCTCCAGGAAGTTCTTCAGGTCGTTATACTCTTTTACATTGCGCTTCAACTTCTGCTCCAGTTTGGTAGCTTCGGCAAGTTTCTTCTCCAGTTCCTGCTTTTCAGTTTCCAGTTCTTCCAGCAGGCGGTCGTATCGGATCTTGTCTTTACCTACCAAGCTACTGGCTTTGTCAACTATAGCTTTTGGCAAACCAATTTTACGAGCAATTTCGATAGCAAAAGACGAACCTGGCTTACCAATCTCCAGTTGGTAAAGCGGCTGCAGGTGCTTATGGTCGTAGCGCATGGCACCGTTCACAATACCCGGCGTTTTCTCGGCAAAGTTTTTCAGGTTAGTATAGTGCGTGGTTATCACACCGTATACTTTACTGTTATTAAGCGTTTGTAACACAGCTTCGGCAATGGCACCACCCAGCACTGGCTCTGTACCTGTACCAAATTCGTCGATCAGCACTAAACTCTTGTTATCCGCCACCGTCACAAATTTCTTCATGTTGGTGAGGTGCGAACTATAAGTACTCAGGTCGTTTTCAATAGACTGCTCATCCCCGATGTCGATAAAGATGTCGTGGAAGATACCAGCCTCAGAGCCTTCTTCTACAGGTATCAGCATACCCGTTTGCAGCATATACTGCACCAGGCCTACTGTTTTTAAGCTCACCGATTTACCACCTGCGTTCGGACCAGAGATCAACAGGATACGCTGGTCACGGGTGAGTTCCAGGTCCATTGGCACAGTTGGCTTACCCAGCTGGCGGTGCGACAAGTATAGCAACGGATGAATGGCTTGTTTCCAACTGATGTGCGGGAACTTGTGCAGTTGTGGCATTGTGGCCTCTACCCTACGCGCAAATGCCGCCTTGGCACGGATAAAGTCCAGCAGACCCAGGTACTGGTATGCCTTGCGCAACTCCGGTATGTGGTGACGCAACGTATTGGTAAGGCCAGTTAAAATACGAATGAGCTCACGGTGATACGCATTCTCCAGATCCTTGATATCGTTGTTAAGTTCAAAGATAGATTCCGGCTCAATGTAAACCGTTTGCCCTGTATTCGACTCATCATGTATCAGACCTTTGATACGGCGTTTGTGCTCGGCAATAACAGGTATAACCAAACGGCCGCCACGTATCGTTGGCTCCACATCGCCGGGCGTCCAGCCTTCGTTTTTGGCGTGGCGGATAATGGAGCTGATCGTTTTGCGAAGTATAGCCTGCTGTGCGATCAGGTCGCGTTTCAGACGCTGTAGTTCCGGCGTGGCATCGTCGCGCACGGCTCCGGCATCGTCTACCACTTTATCTAACGCAGCAATCAGTGAGCGTTCTACCGTTACGTCGGCACCCAGAGCTTTCAAGGCTTCAAATTTCCCTTCTTCTGTACCCGAAATAAAGCGTTGCGAATCGCGGATGGTACGCAACGACATCTTGATCTCGAAGAACTGACTCACATCCAGGAATGTACCAGGAATGGCAGCCCGGTCAAGGTAGGCAGTTACGTCGAAGTAATGGCTCAGCGGAATCTCGGCTTCGGATTCCAGCAGTTGTTTAAATTCGTTTGTTTGTTGTAACAGTCGCTGTACCAGGTCGTGGCGGTTCAGAAACTGCATGCGGTTTACGAACTGGCGGCCCAGCGGACTTAAGCAAAGCTCAGCCAGCATTTCGCGCACTTGTGCAAACCCAATCTTTATTTCAAAATTTTCTGGATAGATCAATTGTTATCTCTTAATTTAAGGCAAATTTAGCATTTTATAACAAGTAAAACCTGTGGTTTAGTTCTGAGTCTCGAGTTATGAGTTACGAGTTTTTTCGCACACATAACTCGAGACTCAGAACTCAGAACTTTTAACTCGTTAACTCTTAAATTCCTACACTCTTAATTACAAATATGGTTCTCGATAAACTCACCAATGCCGACCGATACGTTTGTATGCACCCGCTTTTTGCACAGGCTTTTAAATTTTTACAGGAAACTGATCTGGCAACTATAGAAACCGGTGTTTTGGAGATTGAAGGCAGAAAGCTTTTCGCCATAGTTTCGGAAGCGGCCGGCGTAACCAAAGACAACTATAAACTGGAAGTGCACCGCAAGTATATTGATATTCAGTACGTGATTTCAGGTACCGACCACATGGGCTGGAAAGACCTGGCACTTTGCGATGAACCCAACGACCCTTACAACGAGGAACGCGAAGCCGCTTTCTTCCCGGACAGAACTGATAACTGGTTTGATGTGCCGGCAGGCTCTTTCACTATTTTTTACCCAGATGATGCACATGCAGCTATGGTAACCGGTGAGCACGTGGTAAGAAAAGTGGTGTTAAAGATTGCAGTAGAAAATAAATAAACTTTGTTCAAAGGGTAAAGAAAGGTATTCTTACTGTTATCCAGTAGTTGGTGGTATTGAAATGAATATATTGAAAAACATAGCATTCTACTCTTGCCTGATTTTGTTGCCCATAGTACAAGTTCTAAGAGCGCAGGACATAAGTGGCAGTAATTTGCTCCTCTTGTTACTATTGAGTGTCTTGTTCATATACTTCGCAGTACAGGCTGCTAAAGAGATCATTCATAGGAAAGTTAGTATCAGCAATGTTTCGATTTATACTTTACTGCTCCTATCAACTATCACGCTTTTTGCAAAGTACTTCGGAAGAACTTTCTGGGACTACCCTTCTTTTCTGATAATACCTTCCTTTATCATTTTCTTTATCTACTTTATAAGGAAGAAAGATGAGCCTGTCAAACTCAAAGCGGTAACATCAGTTTACATGTTGTTCATGGTCCCTTTATTTCTCCTTATCTATGGAGGGGCGTTAGGCGATCACGTCCCCAGTTGGTGGTATCAGCGTTACCAGGTAGGCGAATCAAGTGCTGTGGAATTGCCCTATAGTTTTGAATATGCTGAGGCTGAGAATCTGAGCGTACAGGGATTCGAACTCAGAAAGCAGGAGAAGTATGAAGAAGCAATTCTTGTTTACAAACATGCTTTACAGATAGAGCCAAAGAACCCAAGATTGTATTTTGATCTGTCTACGTGCTACGCCTACACTAACCAGTTGGGGAAAGCTGTATCTATGCTAAACACGGCCATCAAGTTAGATAGCGCTTTCGCACCTTTTTACAACAACAGAGGATTGTTGCATTACCAACTCTACCAGAACAAATTAGCTATCAGGGACTATAAAGCCGCTATTGCTTTAGATTCAACGGAAGGCACATATTATGCTAATCTCGCACTGGCACAAAATGATCAAGGGCTTATATCTGAGGCATGTGTGTCAGTCCAAAAGGCAACAGTCTTAGGTACAGACGTTGATAATTATGATCAGCTAAAGAAAATAATTAACAACTGCCACCAACAAAAACTATAGTGCATAAATGTACTATAATCAAGCGTTTACTCAACATTCTTAATTCACCACAATAAAACTATAGCCAATGGTCCCAATCATTAAACCGCAGGAGCTAACTGCCATTTACCCGGACAAAAACCTGGTATTGATAGATGCTCGAACCGGAAAAGATGCTTTGGCAAAGTATAAAGCTGAACACCTGGCTGGCGCACTATATGTCGACCTTGAAACAGATTTAGCTCAGAAAACAGCAGACCCAGCAGAAGGTGGCAGGCACCCTTTACCTCCTATTGCAGATTTTGCGACGCTACTCGGCAAGTTGGGCATTACTCCGGAGAGCCATGTAGTGGTTTACGACGATAAGAACGGGGCAAACGCAGCTGCGCGTTTTTGGTGGATGTTACGGGCTATAGGACATGAACGGGTGCAGGTACTGGATGGAGGCTACAATGCAGCAATTCAGGCTGACATTCCTACCAGTTCAGGTTCAGAAAAACCAGCTATACTTTCGGCTTACCCACACAGCAAATGGCTGCTGCCAACTGCAACTATCACTGAAGTGGAGCAATTAGCGCAGAATCCAGACTATTTAGTGATTGATGTACGGGAAGCGGCACGTTTTAAAGGCGAAACAGAACCTATCGATCTGGTTGCCGGGCACATACCGGGTGCGGTAAACATTCCGTTTAGTACAAACCTTACTGGTTCTGGTGCCTTACTTACTCCCGAAGAACTAAAAGCAAAGTATACTTCAGCACTTGGTAACCGAAACCCTGAAAACATTATTGTGCATTGCGGCTCCGGTGTTACTGCCTGCCATACCTTATTAGCCATGGATTATGCCGGCTTGGGAATACCTAAATTATACGTAGGCTCCTGGAGCGAATGGTCGAGAAGTGACCGCCCGATAGCCACTGGTGGTTGATAGTTGTCCTAAATAAAATTTACAGGTTATTTCAGAGAAGTAATACTTTCATCTACGAGAGCTGCTGCTCCGGCGTAATTTCCATCAGGGAAAAACTCTGCACTAATTTTAAGTATGGCAAACAGGTGGTTCTTCAGCGAAGTCTCTCTTATCGTGTCACCTTTCAGCGCGTCCTGTGCCAAATGTAGCGCCAGGTCAGCTAATAAAAGCCTGCGCTTTTCGGCCCACTGCGGTGTGTCTTTGTAAACAGCTTCTTCCGGGTAAAATGATTCTACTTTGGCGTGGGCGGTATCCACCAGTTTCAATATTTCTCTTCTGTTTTCCTGGTTCATAGTTTACACGATTAAGCAAATTGTGATGTAGCTATAGGCTGATTTTCAGGTATAGTTGCGTTGGTCTTCCTGTTTCGGAGCAGCAAGTATAAAACCGGGAACAGGTGCGCTGTAACCAGCAGGCTGATGTATTCATATTGCACTCCCTCGGTTACGTTCTCTACCTTCCATATCCCCTGCCCGTCAAAACCAGACATCATGCGATACATCACGTTACTACCCCAGTGTATGCCAATCGTCATCCAGATAGAGCCGGTCTTCAGCACCGTATAAGCCAGCGAAATGCCCAACACAGCTGAAAAAACCAGGTTCATCACATCTATTCCTTCGTTCCAGGAGTCGTCTAAAGCATAAAGCACTGTGGCAAGTAGTAGGTACCAGCGCAATAGGTTCTCTTTTTTACAGAAAGCAAAGCTGTATCCCCGGATCATCAGGTCATTAATAGCAGAGGCAAAGAACATCCCGAGCAGTGCCTGCGCAAGCATTGGGTAAATGTAGCTGGCCTTCATCATACCTGTTACTTCAAACTTACCCATACTATAAAACACCAGGTTTTTAAGGCTCCAGATGCCAAAGCCAAGTATAAAACCGATCAGCAGATTCCTGCCCCAGCCTTGGTGCAACTGCATCCCAAGCGATTGCAGCCCTTTAAGCCGGAGTACATACCTGCCCAGCAGAAAAGCCACTACAAAGAAACCGACCGCCCAGCCCAGCCAGGGCAACGGACTCAGTTGAAACAGTTTCGGGACCAAGTTGGCGTATAGGTTCAGAAGTATGAACCCGGATATCCAAAATATAAGGACAATCTTATTTTTCATAGTCTTACATGAGGTATCGGAGACCTGCAAAATACTATAACTTTTTCAACATAATCTATAAGCTTTCGTTATTATTTATATAGATTCTTTCTATGTATAAAATATCTGTCTATGGAAAGGGGAAATATAATTTGTGCGGCTGGCTTACTAATTTTAATGTTGCTGTTTGGTTGCGATGAGGCCAGGACAAGCGGGGCAACTATGGAAGCAAACATCGCCCAAACAAAGCAAGCTACTCCAACAGCAACGCAGCAAGGTGGAGATATGGGGAAAAAGCCCTGGGTGATTGACATAGAACAGGCAACGTTAAACAACCCGAACTACCGCCAGGTACAGTGGACAGGCGAACACTTGCAAATGGTGCTTATGTCGCTTAAGCCAGGTGAGGAAATAGATCTGGAGTTACATGGAGATGTGGACCAGTTTCTACGGATTGAGCAAGGCCAGGCGCAGGTACGCATGGGAAAGTCAAAAGATAAACTTAGCTTTGACAAAAAGGTGTCTGAGAACTGGGCAATACTTATCCCCTCCGGCCATTGGCATCATATAAAGAACATAGGCAAGGAGGAGCTCAAATTATACACCATCTATGCTCCTGCACAGCACCCGGCAGGCACGATACACAAGACATACAAAGAAGCTAAGGAACACGATTAACTATTTTGGCTGATCATAGGAAAGCATAAGTTATCAAAAGCAACGCCCTCTCTGGTTTAGCCAGAGAGGGCGTTTATACTTTGTATGTTCAGCTTAAGCCTTACTCTACTGAGCTAACTTCAGCTGTACGTTCGATCTTCTTAACCAAGCCTTGTAACACTTTGCCCGGACCACACTCGATAAAGTGCGTAGCACCATCGGCCACCATCTGCTGCACCGACTGTGTCCAGCGAACCGGCGCTGTTAATTGCTTTATCAGGTTTTCTTTGATCTCTGCCGGGTCGGTATGTAGTTTGGCATCCACGTTCTGGTAAACCGGGCATATACCTTTGCTAAATGTAGTTTCGTTGATAGCTTTTGCCAGTTCTTCTTCAGCCGGCTTCATCAGCGGCGAATGGAAAGCGCCACCTACCGGTAATGGCAAGGCACGCTTGGCACCGGCTTCTTTCATCTTTTCGCAGGCAATCTCGATACCTTTGTTTGATCCTGAAATTACCAATTGGCCCGGGCAGTTATAATTGGCTGCAACCACTACTTCGCCTTCTATAGATGCACAAACCTCTTCTACTTTCTCATCTTCCAGGCCAAGTATAGCTGCCATAGTTGATGGGTTTGCTTCGCAGGCAGCCTGCATGGCCAACGCTCTTTTAGAAACTAGTCTAAGGCCATCTTCAAAGCTCAGAACCTTACTCGCCACCAGTGCAGAGAACTCACCCAGCGAGTGACCGGCTACCATATCCGGAGCAAAATCTTTGGCAACTGCCGCCTGCGCTACCGAGTGAAGGAAAATAGCTGGTTGTGTTACTTTAGTTTGCTTCAGCTCTTCGTCGGTACCGTTAAACATGATCTCGGTGATATTGAATCCCAGTATCTCATTTGCCTTATCAAACAGTCTCTTTGCTTCTTCGTGCTGCTCGTACAGGTCCTTGCCCATACCTACAAATTGAGAACCCTGTCCCGGGAAAACGTATGCTTTCTTCATTCTTATTGTTAATTGATAATTGGCTGTTAGATGTTAGTATAGACACAAGATTTAAGACACAGACCACCAGACAAAGCTTAAATTAAATCAGATGACCTTGTTAAGCTTAAAATCAGAAGTCTATTATCTTTTGTCTATTTTCCTTTTTAACCTATAAACCGTGCCCGCTGCTCAGGTGCCGGAAGTATACAGGAATCCTGCCGGCCGGCAATTTTATAGCGGTGCTTAGCTACAAAGCTATACACTTTATCGCGGAAAGATACTGGAATAAACCTGAAATAGGAAAGTATAGAAAGCGGAAAGTTAAGATGACGGGCAATTTGGAGGGCTGCATCGGAGGCTGCGTATAGTTTACCATGTTCATAAAACAAAACTGCATCGGGCAAAGGATCAGGTACTTGATTTAGCGGCACTATCTGCTCTAATACTCCACTTTGCAGCGATGAGAAGTATAAATCCTGATGCTTGTTATACTTTAAAACCAATTGTACGCTGACCTGGCAAAAGCCACAGGAGCCATCATAAAACACGATGGATTTATCCTGCAGCTTTTCCCGGTCAGTTACCATTAACGTACAATCTCTACCCAGCCTTTATACTTCTTAAAGGTATTAGCCGGATCTATTGAGAAGAATTCTACCTGTGCTTCGTAGTAATAAATACCATCACTTAAGCGCTTGCCGTCAGTGTCAGTACCAGCCCAGTTTATACTTTTATCGTTGCCTTCATACACTCTTACGCCCCAACGGTTAAACACCGTAAACTTGATTGTCTTGATAAAGCGAGCTTTTTCATCAGGTCTGAACACTTCATTTTTATCATCACCATTCGGAGTAATGATATTTGGAAGCATAAAGAAGAAGCAGTTGTCTTTACATTGTTCGTTGCTGAAATCGCTCTCAGTACCATTTACATCCGTGGCAGTTACCTTGTAGCAACCAGCAAAAGATTCCAGACCGGTGTGCGTGAACGTAGTCTGAGGTGCCGGTACTTGTGCCAACGCTGCGTATTCTGTTTGTCCGGGTCCTCTAAAGTAAATGGTATAGAACGCGATATCAGGAGTACAGTCGCCGGTTAATTGCGGTACCCACGTCAGCACGTTCTGATAAGGCGGATCCGTCGGATTTGCCAAAAATTCATCGCAATTCAGTTGATCTATACTTAGCTCAGGAGGACATACCAGTTTTGGCAGCAGTGCACAAATTTGCTGGCTTCTGTTTTGCAACGGTTCTTTTATTTCTGATAACTGGTAGGTACCGTTTGCACGAACATAATAGCAGTAGGTTTTACCTCGTTCCAAAGGGGCAGCCTCCGTACCCACATCCGTAAAGGTACCACCGCTCGTTGAAGCCATTACATCTGCTATTTTAACGAAACCGCCGCTGGTACCTTCGCGTCTGAAAATTTCATGTTGCAGCACTTCATTTCGCCACGGCACATTATAAGTCCAGTTTAATACGATGTTTTTAGTTTCATTATCAGATGGTGTCACCGTCAGGAAAACACTTGAAGCCGAGGTACTATCGTGCAGAATATTTGGAGGCCCCGCTGATGTAGCAGACTCATAGAACTCCAGTTTATACCTGTAAGATTTCTCTAACGTATTCAGGTTTTTGTCAGTAAAGGTCGTATCAATAAGCCTGTTGAAGGTAGTTATTAAAGTATAGGCACCACCTGGCTGCTGACCTTCTTTACGGTATAAGCGATATTGGAAAGGTCCGGTCAGGTCATCTATCTCGCGGGGTTGTGTCCAGGCTACGAATATCTGGCCGGCTGTAGTGCTGGTACTTGTTACATCCACATTTGTCAGGTAAGGTATATCCTGATCAACCATGATACATACTTCACGGCTCGCTATACTTTTACCTCTGCCCGGCGATGGGAACTCAGCATAAATGATATAACAGTATTGAACACCTGCCTTTAAGTTCTGATTATCTGTAAAAGTTGTAGCCCATGTACCATTGGCAGCTTTACGCACTTCACCTATCCGCACATAACCTGTACTGGATGGCACACCGGTTTCGCAATCGTCAGGCACAAAGTTAGATGGCCCCTCGCGGCGGTAAATATACATTACCTCCGCATTCTGGCAAACATACCTGTCCCAGTTCAGCACTACGGCTTTATCCCCACTTTCAGCACGCAGATTTTGAGGAGGTGGCCCAACCACCCTGATGTTCCATGGTTGCAGGTCAGCTAACTTGATTGCACCCGTTTGCTTTACGTCTTCAGCTTTAAATATAACCTGGTAAGGTCGTTCACGCACATCCAGGCATTCTGTACCCCAGGTAAAACGGCCGGTGGCAAGGCCAGGTGTATTCGTAAGCTGACTAAAAGTTGCAGGAGGGATAATTCCACTTGTTGCAGTAAGTGTTATCAGGTCTTGGTCAGGGTCAGTTGCCCGTATTACCCCTGTTAAAGTTGTTCCCGCTATTACACAGGTATCAAGCGGTTCCAATACAGGAGGACGGTTTGGGGTTTCCTTTACCAGTATCTGCATATCACGCACTACTTCGCCTAATTTTACAGCGCCCCCGTTAGGTGCTACGCGCCATTCTTCTACTACAAAAGCTACGTTGTATTCGCCTTGTCTGCAGGGAGCATCCCAGACTAACTGACCGTCTTCCAGGTCTAGTGTAAATATTGCCGCCCCACTGCCCGTAGAAGTGTTACAACCAAATATACGGTTAGGTAAAGCATAGCCTGGTACTGGTACAATATTGCCAGCGGCATCTGTACGAAGAGGGACTCTTAATTTAAAGGCAAGGCTATCACCATCGCGGTCGAAGGCACCCGGGTTATGCACAAACTTCTCTCCTACTGCGGCCAGATCTATAGGTGCTACCGTTAGTACCGGCGTACTGTTAAACCCGCGTAGCGAGTTAATATTGATGGTGGTAGATATAAGAAAGGAATATTGATCAGTTGGAGGTGTCATGTTTAGGATACCGCCATTTCGGTTCACACCGTTCCAGGAAATAGTATAGGTACCATCTGCTCCGTAGGTATACTCCCAGGTAAATACTTCTTTATCTGTTTCGTTACCAATTGGAGTAACTGATTTTCGTGGTACTGTAATGGTGTTACCATCCCCCATCGAGATCTGCACCTGCGGGTCATCAGCCTGCGAAGCCTGATCCGTGTACATGATCATGGTAAAGAAAAACCGGCGGGGATTAGGGTTGGCAGTAGTATCACGTTTGGCTGTGATGTCTCCAGCTCTAATATGCGTAGCCTGTGCCTCAGTAAGTGAACCCAACAGCAGTATCAACACCCACAACAAACTACCCGGCAACAGGTACCTTAAGCGTAGACTTTTTGGCATATAGGTAGGGTTAGGCGGTAAACAAAGGTATAACTTTAACTTAAAATTTCATTTTTTATTGCTAACAAATGCAGGTATAGCAGGTTATTAAGGTAAGATTCTTTGTCCTACGCATTGCAATTTAGATTGATTCAAAATACGATATTAAAATTGTTTTATATAACACGCGCTAGTACCTTTGAGAATTAAAAAGCTTATAAACTTAACCTTTAACGAATACAGATGAATTGGTTTACTAAAACGTTTTCCAGTACAGTCGGACGCAAGATCATCATGTCGATCACGGGTCTTTTCCTCTGCTCTTTCCTGGTGGTTCACCTGATCGGTAACCTGCAGCTCTTTAAAGACGATGGAGGCCTTGCCTTTAATGTTTATTCAGAGTTTATGGGGCACAACCCGGTAATCCGCACTATGGAAATCGTGCTGCTACTGGGCTTTTTGTTCCACATTTACGATGCTTTGGTGCTTACCCGCCGCAACAAAAGTGCGCGCCCTGTAGGTTACGCAAACAATCATCCTGAAGAAAACAGTACCTGGTCATCCCGTAACATGGGTCTTCTGGGCACCGTGATCCTGGTGTTCCTGATCATTCACCTTTACAACTTCTTCTGGCGTGCCCGCTTCGGCGAACTTGCCCTTGACAGCGCAGGTGTACCAGATCTGTATATTGTAGTAAAGGAATCATTTCAGCAGTGGTGGTATGTTGCCTTATACGTAATATCTATGATTGCGCTTGCATACCACTTAATTCATGGTTTCCAGAGTGCTTTCCAGTCATTGGGCCTTACCCACAAGAAGTATACACCGTTCATTCAGCAGTTTGGTTACGCGTTCTCTATCATCGTGTGCCTTGGTTTTGCTGCTATGCCGCTATATTTCTTTTTCTTCGAATAATAACAAGATTCTATAGTTGATATGATATTAGATTCTAAAATCCCTGAAGGGCCGTTGGCCGATAAGTGGGAAAAGCATAAATTCAATGTAAAGCTGGTGAACCCGGCTAACAAGCGTAAATATGATGTTATTGTAGTAGGTACTGGTCTTGCCGGTGCTTCTGCTGCTGCAACCCTGGGCGAGCTTGGCTATAACGTTAAAGCATTCTGCTTCCAGGATTCTCCACGCCGTGCACACTCTATTGCGGCACAGGGTGGTATCAATGCTGCTAAAAACTATCAGAACGATGGTGACTCAGTTTTCCGTCTGTTCTACGATACTATAAAAGGTGGTGATTACCGTGCCCGTGAAGCTAACGTTTACCGTTTGGCTCAGGTATCTGTAGATATCATTGACCAATGCGTGGCACAGGGTGTTCCTTTTGCCCGTGAATATGGTGGCTTGCTTGCAAACCGCTCCTTTGGTGGTGCACAGGTTTCCCGTACGTTCTATGCCCGCGGTCAAACTGGTCAGCAGCTTCTTTTAGGTGCTTACTCAGCCCTTAACCGCCAGATTGCTTATGGTAAAGTAAAGATGTTCCCTAGAACTGAAATGCTTGACCTGGTAATGGTAGATGGCAAAGCACGTGGTATTGTGGTACGTAACCTGATCACAGGTAAGATCGAATCGCACAGTGCACATGCAGTAGTATTAGCAACAGGTGGTTACGGTAACGTATTCTTCCTTTCTACTAACGCAATGGGCTCAAATGCTACGGCAGCCTGGAGAGCACACAAAAAAGGCGCGTTGTTCGCTAACCCTTGCTTCACGCAGATCCACCCTACCTGTATTCCGGTTTCAGGCGATTACCAGTCTAAGCTGACGCTGATGTCTGAGTCGCTTCGTAACGATGGCCGCGTATGGGTACCTAAAACTGTAGAAATTGCCCAGAAATTAAGAAGAGGTGAAATCCGGGTATCTGATATTGCTGAACAGGATCGTGACTACTACCTGGAGCGTAAATACCCTGCTTTCGGTAACCTTGTACCACGTGACGTGGCATCACGTAACGCCAAATTGATGTGCGACGAAGGACGTGGTGTGGGTGCCTCTGGCCTTGCAGTATTCCTCGATTTTGCTGATGCTATCAAGCGTGACGGACAGCCTGCCATTGCTGCCAAGTATGGTAACTTGTTTGAGATGTATGCGAAGATCACAGATGAGAACCCATACGAAAGCCCGATGCGTATTTACCCGGCTGTGCACTATACTATGGGTGGCCTTTGGGTAGACTATAACCTGATGACCAACATCCCTGGTTTATATGCAACTGGTGAATGTAACTTCTCTGATCACGGTGCTAACCGTCTAGGTGCATCTGCGCTGATGCAAGGTCTGGCTGATGGTTACTTCGTTATACCTTACACTATCGGTGATTACCTGGCACAAACTCCTTATGACAGAGTAAGCACAGATCACCCTGCCTTTAAAGAGGCGGAGCAGGCAGTAATTGCTAAAAATCAGCAATTGCTTTCTATAAACGGTACCCGTACTGTAGATGACTTCCACAAAGCACTTGGTTTACTGATGTGGGATTACTGCGGTATGGCCCGTAACGCAGAAGGCCTGAAGTTTGCTAAACAGGAGATCCGTAAGCTGCGCGATGAGTTCTGGAGAGATGTTAAAGTAACTGGTGTAAACGAGGAGCTGAACATTACGCTTGAGAAAGCTAACCGTGTTGCCGACTTCCTGGAACTTGGTGAACTGATGGTAGAAGACGCGTTGCAAAGAAACGAATCTTGTGGTGGTCACTTCCGTGAAGAATACCAGACACCTGAGAACGAAGCTCTACGCGACGATGAGAACTATGCTTATGTAGCTGCCTGGGAGTTTACAGGTGTTGGCAATGAGCCGGTGCTGCATAAGGAAGACCTCAAGTTCGAGAACGTGAAGCTAACACAGCGTAGCTATAAATAATTGATAATGAATAATTATGAATGATCAATAACTATAAACTCATTCGTAATTCTTAATTCGTAATTCATAATTGAAATAAAATGGCTGGAAGTAATCCAAATGCTAAACCAATGGACCTGACACTAAAGGTTTGGCGCCAAAAAAATAAAGATGCGGCAGGTGCTATGGTAACATACCCTGTTAAAGGTATTTCCCCGGACATGTCATTCCTGGAGATGCTGGATGTACTTAATGAGGACCTGTTGCGCCGTGGTGATGATCCTATTGCTTTCGACCACGACTGTCGCGAAGGTATTTGTGGTATGTGTAGCTTGTTCATTAACGGTCGTGCGCATGGTCCTGAGCGTGGGACAACTACGTGCCAGCTGCACATGCGCCACTTTAAAGATGGCGACACTATTACCATTGAACCATGGAGAGCAGCTGCGTTCCCGGTACACAAAGACCTTGTTGTAGACCGTTCAGCTTTTGACCGTATTCAGCAGGCTGGAGGTTATGTATCGGTTAACACAGGTGGTGTACCTGATGCCAATTCTATTCCTATTCCAAAAACCATAGCTGATAAAGCATTTGATGCTGCAACCTGTATCCAATGCGGTGCTTGTGTAGCGGCCTGTAAAAATGCATCAGCAATGCTATTTGTTAGTGCAAAGGTATCTCAGCTTGCTTTGTTACCACAAGGTCAGGCAGAGCGTAAAACTCGTGTTGAGAACATGGTGGCTCAGATGGATGTAGAAGGATTTGGAGCATGTACAAACATCGGATCTTGCGCTGCAGAATGCCCAGTAGGTATCTCACTGGAGAACATTGCCATGTTGAGAAGAGAATATATTTCAGCTAAGGCTACTTCAGAAAACTTAGCTTAATATTAAACTAAATCACAAAAGAGGCGAAACAGCAATGTTTTCGCCTCTTTTGTTTTAAGGGCTTTACTGCTTATTATTGCCACTCCAATCACTTAAGTATAACTTTACTCTTATTTGGGGGTTAAATAAGTAAAAACACCACCGTATGATCACACTTATTTCAGGAACAAACAGACCTGAATCTAATAGTATAGCCATTGTAAAAATGTATGCTAAGCTCCTGCAGAAGCATGATATACCTTATCAGATATTAGACTTAGCTGAACTTCCTTCTGATTTTATTTCTACGGCCCTTTACGATAATACAGGAAAGAATGAGCAGTTCAACAAACTGGCAGACATGATTTCTAATTCAGATAAGTTTGTTTTTGTAGTACCAGAGTATAACTCATCCTACCCGGGCGTGCTAAAAGCCTTTATTGATGGTCTCTCCTATCCTAACACGTTTAAGAATAAAAAGGGAGCTTTAATAGGCTTATCTTCGGGCATGCAGGGCAGTGGGCTAGCACTTAGCCACTTATCTGATGTGCTGAACTACCTTGGAATGCATATAATGGCTATGCGCCTTAAATTAGCTCATATTGAAAAGAACTTCGATGGCACGCAATTGACTAACCAATTATACCAGGAGTTATTGGAGCAGCACGTAGAGCAGTTTCTGAAATTTTAAGTATAGCACCAGATACGAATAAGATACGTCTACCATAAAACAGAAAAGGCTACCGAAATCGGTAGCCTTTTCTGTTTTATGGTAGATCACTTAGTCAACGTTATCGTGTAGAAAACGGTTATCGCCAAGTATTTCGTTATCATCGTTCAGGTTGAAGCGGGAAATGTTACGCTCAGAAGAGTGTGCAACAGACTCCAATGCTACATTACGACGCAAGTAAGCAGGAACCTCTAACTTTTCTTTGATCGCTTCAGAAGTAATCTCAGAGCTTAGCCTGCGAAGGCGCTCACGGCGCTCTTCCTGCCTGCGCTGCATTAATTCACGCTCTTCCAGTTCACGTGCAGCACGGGTATCAACCTGTGGAGCATAGAAGGAATCCGCTACGTTTGAAGAACCCAGATCAAACACTATACGGTTTGGCTGTGGTTGCTCAACAGGTTTACGAGCTGCCTCATACTGTGGTGCTGGAGCAGGTGCAGGGATTGGAGCTGGTGCTGGTGCCTGAGCTACAGGAGCTGGCGCAACAACCTGCTTGGGTACAAAAGTAGTAACTTCTACTACCTCTGGCTTAGCCGGCTCTACAACTTCAATTTTTTTTTGGCTTTCCAGGTCAAATACTGTCTTCTTTGGCTCCATCAGGTTATCTGAACTGCTGGCAAAGCCTGTTGCAATTACAGTAACACGGATGCTCTGACCCAGGTCAGCATCGATACCATGACCAAAGATTACCTCAGCCTCCTGGCCAGCTTTATCCTGGATATATTCTGTGATCTCAGTCAGTTCGTCCATTTCAAGTTCTGCCTGCTCACCAGACATGATAGATAGAAGGATTTTCTGAGCACCGTGGATATCAGTGTTATTCAATAACGGAGATGAAAGAGCTTCTTCAGCTGCACGTAACGCACGGCCTTCGCCTTCTGTTATCGCAGAACCCATCACTGCGGCACCAGAATCTTTCATTACCGTTTTAACGTCTTCAAAGTCCACGTTTACTTCAGCTGTTACTGTAATAATCTCAGCTATAGATTTAGCAGCTGTAGTTAACACGTTATCAGCTTTTGCAAATGCTTCACGAATGGTCAGGTTACCGAACATCTCGCGCAACTTGTCGTTCAAGATAACCAGGATCGTGTCGCAATTCTCGCTTAGTTCTTTAACACCGTCTTCAGCAGCCTGCTTTTTCTTACGGCCTTCGAAGCCAAATGGGGCTGTAACTATACCTACAGTAAGTATACCAAGCTCTTTGGCAACTTTTGCGATAACCGGGGCAGCGCCAGTACCGGTACCACCACCCATACCAGCTGTAATAAATACCATTTTGGTATCATTGCTCAGCATTTCACGGATCTCTTCTTTACTTTCCAGAGCGGCTTGGCGGCCTTTCTCAGGGTTGGCACCAGCACCCAGACCTTCCGTCAGGTTTTGGCCAATGGCTAGTCTTGTAGGAACGCTGCTGCTTTTAAGGGCCTGCGCATCGGTATTACATATGATAAACTCAACATCTTTAATGCCCTGGTTATACATATGGTTCACAGCGTTGCTTCCACCGCCCCCGACACCAATCACCTTAATGATAGACTTACTGCTTGACGGTAAGTCGAAAGTGTACATGCTCATGCTAATTTCTCCTGCTCGGTTATGGGTTAATAACTTTGTTTGTTGTTGTCTATGTCATCTGATAAGAAGCCTTTGATCATGCTAATGATACCGCCTTCTTTATTGCCAGATTTCTGTGCTGGCTTTTGATATTCTTTTCTTTCTGGTACTTCAGTGATCTTTTCTGCTCCACGCTGATCCAGTGACTGGTAACCTGCAAGCACAAGGCCTACGCTTGTAGCATACATCGGGCTCTTAACAGCATCTACTTTAGATTTACCTAAGTGCTCGTTCGGGTAACCAATTCGGGTATCCATACCAGAGATATACTCTACTAACTGCACCAGATTCTGAAGCTGAGCACCGCCACCTGTAATTACAATACCTGCTGCCAGGCTGTTTGCGTAGCCACTACGAACGATCTCTGCATATACCAGCTCCACGATCTCTTCCATTCTTGCCTCGATAATATAAGCAAGATTTTTCAAAGATATCTCTTTAGGTGTACGGTCTCTTAAACCTGGTATCGAAACAATCTCATTTTCAGACGCTTCGTCTGCAATAGCTTTACCAAATTTAACTTTCAGCTGCTCAGCCTGGTTCTGCATTACCATGCAGCCCTGCTTAATATCAGAGGTGATGATGTTACCGCCGAAAGGTAGAACTGCTGTATGACGTATAATATTGTCTTTAAAGATAGCAACATCTGTTGTACCGCCACCAATATCAACCAAGGCTACACCAGCTTCTTTCTCTTCTTCACTCAGCACCGACATGCAAGATGCCAATGGCTCAAGTATAAGCTGATCGATCTCGAGGCCAGCACGGGCAATACATTTGTTTATGTTGCTGATAGCATTTGACTGAGCGGTTATGATATGGAAGTTACCTTCCAGACGCACCCCAGACATTCCTACCGGATCTACAATACCTTCTTCGTAATCAACTTTGTATTCCTGTGGCATTACATGGATGATCTCGCTGCCCGGAGGTGTAACCAAACGGTACATATCGTTGGTTAAGCGGTTTACATCTTCCACTGTAATCTCATTATCCGTAACGGCACGGGTAATGCTGCCATTGTGTTGCAAACTCTTGATATGCTGACCGGCAATCCCCACATTCACTACACCAATGTTGATATCTGCCTGCGCTTCGGCCTGACTTACAGCTTTTCTAATAGCTTCTACCGTCTTGTCGATGTTGCTGACCATACCACGTACCACTCCCTCAGAAGCTGCTTTTCCCATACCCAGGATCTCCAGCTTACCATACTCGTTTCTCCGACCTACCAGTGCGCAAACTTTGGTTGTTCCGATGTCCAAGCCTACTACTATTTTGTCGTTCTGCATATCTGTATATCTTATTCGCAAATTATCTGATCTTCGTACTCTACATTCACTCTTTTATATTTGTCCCAACCCATTACAGGCAGCACTTCCTTATAAAAGATCATCAGCTTCTTAAATTTCTGCTCCGGGTTAAATGGCTTTCCAAACTCTATGGTATGGTCGCCAACCTGCGGCAGAAAAGAAACTTTACCCTTGCCATCTATATGCATTTGGGCTAATTGGGCCTTCCAGAACTCGTCGTTCTCAATGAACTGTAGTAATGAAAGGTAAGCTTGGCCGGTCGAATCCTGAAAAAACTCCTGGTTCAGGGGTTTTAAAAGAGCCGACTTTGTAATAGGGATTACACGAGCGGTGTATCGGTCTGAAAGGGGCAGGATGTGCCCTTCTACATCGATGTATACATCTTGATCTGGTCGTATAATTCTTGCTATAGGCCTGTTTTGTTTAACATTTACTTTGATATTGCCATCGAGTCCCCGGTATACTTCTGCATCTTCCACAAATTTATGTGCTTCAATGCGTTTTTCAAGGTTCTTCAGGTCAATGTTTTTATTGGAAATGCCTTCTAATTTTCGCTCGCCATCTCGGGTTAGCAGGTCTTTTATTTCTTTATCCCCAATAAAGTAATTATTGTATTCATTATCAATATTTATTGACACTTTTTTACAAGTTTTTTCATTTTGCTTAGATGCGGCAAAACCTGCAAGTGTGCCAATTGTAATGATACTACAACCTGCAAAAATTAAAGATTTTATTTTACTATTCAAGCCCATGCTACACTTTTTCTAAAATATTTTTGATAGGCTTTACCAATGTATCAATATCCCCTGCTCCTATAGTTGCCAACACTTCAAAATCAATGTTTAGAGCTAATTTATCCACAATTTCGGCCTTTGTTATCAACGATTTTACAGGGCAGGTTATCCGCTCCAGAAGCATCTCAGAAGTTACTCCAGGTATAGGTTTTTCGCGGGCCGGGTATATGTCCAGCAACACTACTTCATCCGCCTTGCTTAGGCTCTCTGCAAACTCATTTGCGAAGTCGCGGGTGCGGGTATAAAGGTGCGGCTGAAATATCACTTTAATTCGCTTGTTTGGGTACAGGGCACGCACCGAAGACATGAAAGCATCAATCTCTTTCGGATGGTGTGCATAGTCGTCGATGTATACTACACCTTTGCCTTCATATACAAATTCGAAACGTCGTTTTACTCCATTATAAGTTTCCACTCCGCCACGAATCTGCTCTTCAGGCACTTGCAGAATTTGCGCTACAAGTATAGCTGCCAGTACGTTCTCGGCATTATGAAAACCAGGTACTCCAAGGCTAAGTGAGCCTATGTTACCAAATGTACTTTCAACATCAAATTTAAACCAGCGACCATCTATAGTAAGCCCCTGAATATGAGCATCTCCGGCATCTAAACTATAGTTTATGATGCGAACACCAGGCTGAATCTGGGCTGTTAAACGTGGATCTGTATTCTTATTCAGTAACAAAAAGCCTCTTGGTTTTATCTGGCTTATGAACCTCTGAAAGGTGCGTATCAGTTCCTCGCTGTCACCATAAATATCTAAATGGTCTGGGTCTGCGGAAGTTACGATTGCAATATCCGGAAACAGGGTCAGGAAAGAACGGTCATATTCATCAGCTTCTACCACTACCATCTCCTTTTCGCACTCCCCTTTACTGATGAGCAGGTTAGAATTAATGTTAGTAGCGATACCACCTAAAAAAGCGGAAGCATCTACCCCGGCATGGTGCAGCAAATGTGTGACCATAGACGAAGTAGTTGTTTTACCATGCGTACCAGCCACTGCAATTGTAAACGCATTGGCTGTAATGATGCCCAACACTTCAGAACGTTTCTTTATAGTATAACCCTGTTCTTTCAGGTAAGCCCATTCAGTGTGCTCGGCAGGTATGGCCGGAGTAAGTATCACCAGCGTATTTTCTTTATCCCGAATAATTTCCTGCGGAAGATTTGCTACATCATCATCGTAATGCACTTTTATACCTTCCTGCTCCAGCGCCTGGGTGAGCGGAGTACTGGTTTTATCATAACCCCACACCGGAAAACCTTTGGCATGAAACCATCTGGCAATGGCGCTCATACCAATACCACCAATGCCTAAAAAGTAGATATACTTGTAGTCTTCCAGTCTCACTTTATCAGTTTTACAAGTTCGTTTACAATATCGGCTGCCGCGTTAGGGCGCGCCATTGTTTTTATGTTTTCAGAGAGTTGTTTTTGCTCCTGCTCGTTTTGTGCCAGTTGTAAGGTTGCCTGCACTAACTTTTGCGACGCTTCTGCATCCCGTACAAGTATAGCTGCATGCTGCTGCACCAGAGCCATTGCATTTTTTGTTTGATGGTCTTCTGCTACATTTGGCGATGGCACAAGTATAGCTGGTTTGGCAGCCAGGCACAGTTCCGAGATTGATAGCGCACCAGCTCTTGACACCACTATATCTGCTGCTGCATAAGCCAGGTCCATGCGCTTGATGAAGTCAAACACGCGTACCCCCTGATCTGTATAGTTTTTCTCAAGCCCTTTTGCTTCAGCATAAAAGCCTTTACCCGTCTGCCAGATGAGCTGGTAGCCAGCATCTGTGATTTGTTTTAAACCTGCTGCTATACTTTGATTTATAGTTCTGGCTCCCAGGCTACCACCTATCACCAGTATGGTTTTCTTCTCTGAAGTTAGCCCGAAATGCAACAGTGCTTCCTTTCTTTTGGCTGATACATCCAGGATATCCTGGCGAACCGGGTTACCAGTAAGTACAAGTTTATCTGCCGGGAAGAAACTACCCATGTTTTCGTAAGCCACGCACACCTTGTTCACACGCTTTGCCAGTAGCTTATTGGTGATACCGGCATAAGAGTTTTGCTCCTGTATAAGCGAAGGAATACCTTGTGCAGTAGCTGCATACAGCAACGGACCACTGGCATAACCACCCACGCCAACTACAGCATCGGGTTTAAAGTCTTTTATGATCTTGTGCGACTTGCGTATACTTGATAACACTTTCAGCGGAAATGAGAGGTTATCCATTGTAAGCCTACGCTGTAACCCGCTGATCCAGAGCCCTATAATTTTGTAACCTGCTTCCGGCACGCGTGTCATCTCCATACGGCCCTGGGCTCCCACAAACAGGATCTCCGACTCAGGGTTAATAGCTTTAATCTGGTTGGCAATAGCTACCGCCGGGTAAATATGCCCACCTGTGCCACCTCCGCTGATGATGATGCGATATGGTCTTTGTATATTAGGCATTTACAGGAATTTTAGCATTTATATCTTTCGCTCCAACTGCTGCGCGGGTCACTTCACTATCGGTGCGGCTTACACTAAGTATAATACCCAACGATATACCTGTAAAGATCAGAGAGGTACCACCCATACTTAAAAGCGGTAAGGGCAAACCTGTGATCGGGCCTAGCCCGACTGCTACCCCCATGTTTATCATACCCTGTATCACAAGGCTAAAACTTAACCCCGCAGAAAGAAGTCCGCCAAAGGCACCCGTACTGTTCACAACCGTAACCATCCCTCTGTAAAGCAAAGCCAGGTATAAGAATAAAACAGCGGCACCTCCCCATAAACCATATTCTTCAATAATAATGGCAAAAATAAAATCTGAGTACGGGTGCGGCAGTATATCACGTTGGTCGCTATTACCCGGCCCTTTGCCTACCACGCCACCTGTTGCTATGGCAATGTAAGACTGCTCTAACTGGAAAGGAGTTTCTGATTCATCCAAAAAAGCTTCAACACGACTAACAGCTGTACCAAGTCGCTGACCAGCTGCCAGTGCCCCACTACCCACTACCAATACAATTACAAAAACGGTCATCAGGTATCTGAAAGGTACACGCCCAATAAACATGAGCAACATACAGGTAGCAAATAACAACACCGCCGTGGAAGTATTGGTAAGTGCAATCAGACCGCAGATAGCCACTGTCCAGAGCAGCATCGGCACCAAGGTTTTTCGCCAGTCTTTTACCTGCAGCTGTACTTTTGCCAGCATACTTGCCAGGTAAGAGATCAGGGCCAGCTTAGCTAAATCTGAAGGCTGAAAAGTCTGGTTAATAACTGGGATAGTGATCCAACGGGAGGCATCGTTAATATTAGATCCCCAGAAAAAAGCAAACAGAAGCAACGGCACCGAAAGCACCAGCGCAACCAAGGATAATCTGGAGTAATAGCGATAATTGATTTTATGTGCAGCCCACATAAATGCCAGACCTACTAAGATCAGGGATGAATGCTTTAGCAGGAAGTACTCCGTATTGCCTTCATGAGATTTGTAAGCAAGCGTACCTGTGGCAGAATATACCACTGCCACGCTTATCAGCGAGAACATCAGGACAATTCCCCACAACACGGGATCTCCCTGCAGGTTTTTCTGTAACCACTGCTTTACCATAACCTTTGGCTAAAAATTGTTATGCCTATCTCTTTAAAACTATTTTCTCTACTGCTTCTTTAAAGCGTTCTCCACGGTGCTCGTAGTTGTTGAACAGGTCGAAACTTGCACAGGCCGGTGACAACAGCACTACATCACCAGGCACCGCCAGTAATTTTGCCATGCGCACCGCATATTCAATCGAATCTGTTTCGGCAATAATTGGCACAACCTTGTTAAATGATCGCTCCAGTTTTTTGTTATCCTTGCCCAGGCAGATCAGCACTTTCACTTTTTCGCGAGCCAACGGCTCCAGCGTGGTATAGTCATTACCTTTATCTACCCCACCCGCAATCCAGATGATCGGTTGTTTTATACCTTCCAGTGCATACCACACTGCTTCCACGTTGGTTGCTTTCGAGTCGTTGATGTAGCTTACATCTTTGGCCACACCTACCAGTTGCAATCTGTGATCTGCGTTCTGGAATGTCTCCAGCGATCTGGCTATACTTTCTTCGGACACCTGCAGCAATTTTGCTACCGCCACAGCGGCCATGGTATTGTATTGGTTGTGCTTTCCAATAAGACTGGATTTGGAGGCATCTATACTTGCTTCAGAAGTATTAATACCCAGCTTTATAGTTGAGCCGTCGTATTTTATTTTGGCACCTTCCGCACCCTCCAGCGAGAAAGGAATTGTTGTCCCTGCAAAAGCTGCTGCATCAAAAGCCTTCCGGATATTCTGGTCATCTGCATTGTAAATGAAGTAGTCGCTGCCGGTCATGTTCTGGGCTACACGTAATTTTGACGCTGCGTATTTTTCCATGCTATAACCGTAGCGGTCCAGGTGATCTGGTGTAATATTCAGTAAAACCGCAATGTTGGCTTTGAACTGGTACATGTTATCCAGTTGGAAACTACTCAGCTCCAGCACATAGTAATCGTGCTTATCGTCGATCACTTTTTCTGCCAGGCTCTCGCCTATGTTGCCTGCCAGGCCTACATTCAAGCCAGCACTCTTCAGCAGGTGATAAGTAAGCAAGGTTGTAGTGGTTTTGCCGTTAGTACCTGTTATGCAGATAAACTTGGCATCAGTATACCTGCCGGCAAACTCTATTTCTGAAATTACCGGTATCTGTCTTTTGGCTGCTTCTTGTATAATTGCAGCTTTATCAGGAATGCCAGGACTTTTAATGATTTCGTTAGCATCTAAAATTCTATCAAGGGTGTGTGTTCCTTCTTCGAATGGGATAGCAGCTGTCGCCAGCTTGGCTTTATACTGATCTTTGATCTGCCCCATGTCCGACACAAAAACATCAAGCCCTTTGGCCTGTGCCAGTAATGCGGCTCCAACGCCACTTTCTCCCGCTCCAAGTATAGCTATCTTCATTGTTTTGTTGTCTTAGCGAAGTTTAAGAGTTGCCAGTGTTAAAATGGCCAGCATGATACCTACAATCCAGAAACGGCCAACGATCTTAGACTCATGGTAACCCAGCTTCTGATAGTGGTGGTGCAATGGTGACATTTTAAAAATGCGGCGTCCTTCGCCATACTTCTTTTTTGTGTACTTAAAGTAACTTACCTGCAGCATCACCGATAAATTTTCGATCAGGAAAATGCCGCAAAGTATAGGTATAAGTAGTTCTTTTCTAACGATAAGGGCCAGCACTGCAATGATACCACCAATAGATAAGCTACCTGTATCGCCCATAAAAACCTGCGCCGGATAGGTATTATACCACAGGAAACCAACACATGCCCCTACAAAAGCCAGACAGAAAATAGTAAGCTCACCTGAGTTCGGAATGAACATGATATCCAGGTAATCAGCAAAAATGGTGTTACCGGAAACCCATGCAAAAATAGCCAGCGTCAGACCAATAATTGCCGAAGTACCAGCTGCCAGACCATCAATACCATCGGTTATATTAGCGCCATTTGATACAGCTGTTATCACCAGGATAACGAAGGGAATGTACAGGTAGCAAGACCAGCCCTGGAACAACGGACCAGCAAATGAGAACAGGTTACAGTAGTCTAATTCGTTATTTTTGCGGAACGGGATGGTCGTGATCATGCTGTGCACATCCATGTACTTTTTAGATGCGTTTACAGCTGAAGTTCCACCATCTGAAAAGATATACTGACGCACTACCACGTCATCGTTAAAGTATAAGGTAAGGCCAACTATAAGCCCAAGCCCGATCTGTCCCAGAATTTTGAAGCGACCTGCCAGCCCCTCCTTGTTCTTTCTGAATACCTTGATATAATCATCGAGGAAACCTATGATACCTAACCAAACTGTAGATACCAGCATCAGGATGATATAGATATTGTCCAGTCTTGCAAATAGGAGTGTAGGTACAAGTATAGCTAACAGAATGATAAGGCCACCCATTGTTGGTGTACCCTTTTTCTCCATCTGTCCCTCCAGGCCCAGATCGCGGATACTTTCACCCACCTGCTTGCGCTGTAATACTCTGATTAGTTTACCGCCAAAAATCATCGCGATCAGCAGCGACACCAGTACGGCCATACCAGCACGGAAGGAAATGTACTGGAACACGCCGGCTCCAAACAAATCATATTCCCGATCCAGGTAAGTAAAAAGGTAGTATAGCATTTAAATTTATTCGTTACTCTTGGCTAAAAGATGTAATAAGTTTTATTTCCCCAGTTGCTGAAAAGTTTCCTGCAGCACCTGCTTGTCATCAAAAGGATATTTCACCCCTTGAATTTCCTGGTAAGTTTCGTGGCCTTTGCCAGCCACAAGTATAATATCGTTTGGTTCGGCCAGCATACAGGCTGTTTTAATCGCTTCCTTTCTATCCAGCACCGACAGCGTCTTTTTATAATCCAGCGGTTTCACGCCTTTCTGCATGTCAGCAAGTATGGTTTGCGGCTCCTCAAAGCGCGGATTATCAGAAGTAAGTATAACCTTGTCGCTCAGGCGGCAGGCAATATCCGCCATAACCGGGCGTTTGGCTGCATCGCGGTTACCACCACAACCAACTATGGTTATTACTTTCTGCAACGGCGTACGGATCTGTTGCACTGTATTCAGTACATTCTCCAAGGCATCAGGCGTATGTGCATAGTCAATTATACCTGTTATCTGTGTATCAGAAACGATATAATCAAAACGGCCGGCAGCTGAATCCAGGGCAGAAAGTATAGTTAAGGTTTCTGTCGGATCTTCACCTAACAATACAGCCACGCCATAAGCACCCAGCAGGTTGTACGCGTTAAAAGTACCGATCAGTTTGCACCAGATCTCATTCCCATCAATCTCAAGGTGTAGTCCCTGAATGGTATTATCGATAATTCGCGCTTTAAACTCTGTGGCTTTGCGGAGGGAAAACTCGTGTATACTTGCCTTTGTATTCTGCACCATTACAGAGCCACGCTTATCGTCAGCATTTACCAGTGCAAAAGCACCTTTCGGTAACATATCGAAGAATGATTTCTTTGCTTTGATATACTCGTCGAAGCTACCGTGGTAGTCCAGGTGGTCGTGGGTGATATTGGTAAAAACACCACCTGCAAAAGTTAACCCAGCCACACGGTGCTGCACCATAGCATGCGAACTCACCTCCATAAAGCAATGCGTACAACCAGCTTTCACCATTTTAGCCAGCAGTTCATTTAGTGTTACAGCATCAGGTGTCGTATGCGTGGCAGGTATAACCTCCTCATCTATCTGGTTTTGCACCGTAGAAAGCAAACCTACATGGTAGCCCAGCTCACGGAACAACTTGTGCAACAGCGTTACCGAAGTAGTTTTACCGTTTGTACCGGTAACGCCTACCAATTGCAGTTTAGCAGAAGGATTATCGTAGAAGTTGGATGCCATCTGGCCTAAAGCTTCTGCCGAATCTTTGACTACTACATAGGTAACAGCCGCATTTTTCTCTTCCGGTAACTCTTCGCAAACTATAGCTACTGCATTTGCCTCAGCCGCCTTTGCCATATAAGCATGACCATCTGCCTGCACACCGCGCACTGCTACAAACAACACACCCGCCTGCACCTTACGCGAGTCAAAAGTTATACTTTCAACAGGCACGTCAAGGGAGCCAATTGTGTTAAGTACCTGTACTTTGTGTAATAATGTTTGCAGCAACTGCATTAGCTTAAAACTATTGTTATCTGTTTTACTTTATTTATTGGCGTACCAGCCTCTAACGACTGTTTTTCTACACGCTTGCCTACTCCCTGCACATTCACTTTCAGGCGCTGGTTACCAAGTATAAACAAGGCATCACGCAAGGTTAAACCTACTACATCCGGTACTTTTCCATCTAGCACAGGATTAGGCACAAAATCAAGTGAACGCAGATTTGGATTTACTTTAACCCATTCTTCATCTGAATTTTTAGGATGGCTGCTGATACCAAGGCGGTTACAGATCGTGGAGAGGTCATCCAAGCTACCTGCTTTTACCTGTGGCAGGCTGTCTTTATTTGGTACTACTCGAGCACGAAGCGGTTTGTGCATTCCCAGGTCACGGGCGTAGGCTTTATCTGCCAGCTCTTTAAATACCGGTGCTGCTACATCAGAGCCATACACATTCACCCCTTTAGGGCTATCGATGATCACAATGCAGCTATACTTCGGATTATCAGCAGGGAAATAACCAGCAAATGAAGTAGAGTATTCCATTACATACTTCCCGTCTTTTACTTTTCGGGCTGTACCTGTTTTGCCTGCAACTTTATAATCGGCGCTTTTTATGTTTTTGGCTGTACCGTTCTCCACAACCCCTTCCAGCATCAATTTGATTTTTTTCAACGTCTCATCCGAGCATACCTTATCAACCAGCACTCTTGTTTTAAAAGTCTGAATTACTTTATCCGATTTGCGGATTTCCTTTACAATAATAGGCTGAATCTTTGTGCCGTTGTTAGCAACTGCATTGTAAAAAGCCAGTGTTTGCAATGGCGAAAGCTTTGTTTCATAGCCAATTGCCATAGAGGTAAGGGTAGTGCCATACCAGGTTCTGTCCTGCGGATGCTTAATAAACGGACGAGCTTCCCCATCCATCTGGAAACCTAGTGTATTGCCTAAACCAAACTTATCCAGGTAATCTACATAAGCTTGCTGGTTGGCACTGAAGTGCTTCTCCATCAGCTTGGCTACCCCAATATTGGATGATTTCTCGAATACTTCCTGCACAGTTATTTTTCCATAACCACCTGTCTTAGCATCGGTCATGTACGTATTTTTGATGCGGTATTTCCCGTTACCTGTATCAATAGAATCTGTCAGCTTTACTCCCGGAGCATATTCGAACAAGGCCATCATAGAAGCAAGCTTAAAAGTGGAGCCTGGCTCAGTACGTCCCTGATCCCCTACAGCATAGTTATAATCTTCTATATAACCGCCCTTGGTCTTCCCCAGATTAGCTAATGCCTTAATTTCCCCTGTCTTCACCTCCATCATAATCACTGTACCATATTCAGCATCTGTTTTCTCCAGAGCTTTGTACAGCGCATTCTCTGCTACGTCCTGCAGGTTAATATCAATTGTTGTTTTGATATCGTAACCATGCTGCGGCTTTACTTCGGTACCATCGTAAATTGGCTTGCTACCTCCGGCAATACGTTCAAAAAGCGCTTCGCCATCCGTACCTGATAAATCGTTGTTGAAGCTGAACTCAAGTCCTGCTCCGTTTTTATCTTCGTTTATAAAACCAATGGTGCGCTCAGCCAGCATACCAAAAGGCTTAAAACGCTTCTCTACTTTTTCAAAGATCACTCCACCTTTATTTTTACCAGACCGGAAGATCGGCCATTTCGCCATCATCTTCTTATCCTGGTAATTAATCTGACGACTATTCAGACGGATATACTTGCGTCCGGAAAGGCGTGCATTTTTGATCTTGCGACGGTAATAATCTTCTGACCTGTCTCCGTAAAAGCGCGACAGTAATAAAGCCAGCGAATCGATTCCGGCATTAAAAGTTCTGGCCTCAGCTATAGTAGGATCAAAGGCCACACGGTAAAATGGCAGCGATGTAGCCAGTATACTTTCATTATCAGAGTAGATGTTTCCGCGGGTAGCAAACACCGGCTGGTAATGGATGCGGCGCTCTTTGGATATCGCTTTCCACTTTTCGCCATCCTTAAACTGGATCACTCCAATTTTGTAAACTATGGCGCACGCAAAAAGGCAGATAACCAAAAAGGCTAACCGTATACGTATAACTATGGATTTCTTAATATTCATCTGCCGGCACTATAACTTGATAAGGTGGAGATGAACTTTCTTCGAGGCCCAGCGGCGCCACATTACGGGCAACTTCTGATTGCTTGCTGGCTTCCATGTAGTCTGACTTCAAAGTAGTATAGTCAGCGCGCAGGTCTTCGGTTTCTACTTTAACCTTGTCTATTCTGCGTATGGTTTTTTCGGCATAATGGGTATTACCGATATAGAAAAGGGTAAGCAGTGTTAGAAATAAAATTCTTGGCAGGTACTTAAGGGGAACACCTTCTTCAAAAAGAGCATCTACGTTGGCATATTTCTCCAGTAAACCAAAGATACTGAAGCCTTTGCGCTTTTTAGGCTTTGGAGCCTTCTCTTCTGGCTTCAGACGCACCGTGTTTGCTCTTGGTGCGCTTGCTTTCTTAGTCATAAGGTTAGAAGCCATAGTTACTCTTTAAAAATTACAGCCTTTCAGGCCAGGTGTTTAATCATCTAAATGTCTTTTCTCTGCTATTCTTAGCTTAGCGCTTCTGGAGCGACTGTTTATAAGTAGTTCTTCTTCTGTAGGCACTACCGGTTTCCGGCTTACAGCATCCAGGGGTTTTATCTCATTCCCAAACAGATCCTTCTCTACCTCCCCGAAGAACTTACCTTTTGCGATAAAGTTCTTTACTAACCGGTCTTCAAGTGAGTGATAGGAGATCACTGCTAACCTTCCGCCGGGTTTCAGCACTTCTGCCGCTTGTACCAGCATTTCTTCCAGCGCCTTCATCTCGTCGTTTACCTCAATCCGGAGCGCCTGGAAAACCTGCGCCAGGTATTTATTCTCCTTCCCTTTCGGCGTACAGGAGCGTATGGCCTGTTTAAAATCCCCTATTGTCTCAATTGGCTTTCTAGCCCTTTGCTCAACTATAGTTCTGGCCAGCGTTTTGGCATTTTTAACTTCACCGTAGATACCGAAAATGCGGTGCAGCTGCTCTTCCGAGTAATTCTCCACTACATCCTTAGCCGAATCACCATGCTCATAGTTCATGCGCATATCCAAAGGGCCATCAAAGCGGGTAGAAAAACCACGGCTTGCTTCATCGAACTGATGCGATGAAACGCCTAAGTCAGCCAGTATGCCATCCACCTCTTTTACACGGTACAGCCGCAGGTACTTTTTCAGGTCGCGGAAGTTGGCCCTTACAAACTGAAAGTTTGGTCCTTCCAGCTTTTTAGACTGTTCTTCTGCGTCACGGTCCTGATCAAAACTATAAAGCTTACCGGTCGTAAGCTTACTAACTATAAGTGCCGAGTGTCCGCCACCACCAAAGGTCACATCCACATACACACCATCCGGTTTTATCGCCAACGCTTCAACCGACTCTTCCAACATTACGGGACGATGGTATTCCATTACTGCAACGGTTCGGTTTCCTGTTTATCACCTAAAAACTTCTGGGCCAGCTGCGAGAAGTTCTGCTGATCCTTGATCAGGAACTCTTCATACTTATCCGGATTCCAGATCTCTACGCGGTTACCTAATCCAACTATAATCACTTCCTTATCCAGCTCGGCAAAGCGCGCCATCGTACGCGGAAGTATAAAACGACCTGTACCATCCAGCTCAATCTCAGTGTTTCCTCTAAAGAAGTTACGCTGAAAGTGGCGATACTCTTCATTAAACTCATTCAGGCCGGCTACCTTATCATAGATCACTTTCCACTCTGCCTTTGGGTATAACACCAGGCAGGGCTCAAAACCACGCATCAGCACCACATGATTGCCAGACGCCTCCGGCAGGTTGGCTTTTATCTTTGCAGGTAAAACCAACCTTCCCTTAGGGTCTATCTTGCATTCAAATTCGCCTGACAGGAAGTTCATGTTTTTCTATAGGTTCGTCCGTATAGTTTTCGGAGTATACAAATGTAGCGATTCAACAAAACACCACAACCACAATCTCCCACTTTTTACCACTTTGTGGATAAATTATGGTAATCCACACCACTTATCCACATTATCCACATACGTTTCAACCCACTTTGGGTATAACTATATTTGAATATTTGAATGTTATCTACTATTATACGAGGCATTTAAATATTAACAAATTGATTACCAGTACCTTATAAACCATCAGTACATAAGAGGTTAAAGTGGAAGGCATTTCCACAGCAAAAGTGGAACAAAGTGGGGATTGTGGAAGAAAGTGGAAGATATTACCTAACTTTGCAACGATGATTAACCTGATCAGGCATAGCGTCCTTTTACTACTTACGCTAAGTATAGCACTGGGCTCAGTGGGCGTTGCCATAGGTCAGCAGTTGTGCCAGATGGTAATGGTTGGCAGCCACGAAGTACCTGAAAAGGAAATGGCTGGTTGCTGCTCTGAATCAGAAAGTTCGGACTCGGAAGATGATTGTTGCACCTTAGAGGTAACCTACAAAAAGCTTGACCTGGTATCGACAGCTATGGTTGACGTTTTAAAGAAAGTATACCTGGCCTACACGGCTATAATTCCACAGCCTGCTTATGAGTTACCAGTTCCGGCAATTATACAAGCTGTACTTACTTTTTCTGATAGTTCTCCCCCGCTCTCCGGGCGTAAAATACTGCTCTTAAAGCGCACCCTATTGGTATAAACCTGATTTGTAAACACTAAAGTTGCCATAACGGTAACTGTTATTCCCTTTTTGTTTACTTCATCAAGTTTATACTTACATGAAATCCCCTATTAAGAAATATACTTTACATCTGCTGCCGGCTTTACTGGTTATACTTATAACTATACCTGTGGCAGCACAACAACTTACCGGCAAGGTTACAGATGCAGCCAACCCCGGGCAACCCATTATAGGTGCCAGCGTGGCCTGGAAAGGCACCACCCATGCCACCACTACCAACGCCACCGGCGACTTTACACTTACCTTTTCTGATTCCATTATTTCAGAGATTATAGTTAACTATGTTGGCTATACTTCGCAGACCATAAATGTAACTGGCAAGCAATCGGTTATAGTTAGCCTGAGCCCAAACAGCACCCTGAAAGAAGTAGTGATAGAAGGCCAACAGGAACGGTTTTCTTCCATATCGCCAACTAACTCCCAGATTATCACGAACCGCGACCTCGAGAAATCAGCGTGCTGTAACCTGGCTGAAAGCTTCGAGACCAGTGCATCAGTTGAAGTGTCGACCACCGATGCCGTTTCAGGAGCGAAGCAGATACAGATGCTGGGTTTAGATGGCGCTTATACTTTACTGACAACAGACAATGTGCCGGCACTGCAAGGACTGGCCACACCTTACAGACTTAATTACCTATCCGGTACTTTTATCGAATCCATTGACATCATAAAAGGAATGGGATCTGTACTGAATGGGTATGAATCGATTTCGGGGCAGGTGAACGTGAAACTGAAAGATCCGGAGAAAACAGAACGGCTATACCTGAACCTGTATGGCAACACGCAGGGCAAGTTTGATGCGAATGTAAATGTAGGCGTACAGGTAAACAAAGTATGGTCTACGGCGCTGATGCTGCATACGGCACAACTGCATCACCGCTCCGACCGCAACAACGATGGTTTTATGGACCTGCCCCTGAACAGCCAGTACAATGTGTACAACAAGTGGAAGTATAACAATGGCAATTTTATATCGGAGTTTGGGGTAAATGCCTTGCGCGAAGACCGTATAGGTGGCCAGATGGATTTTGAAAAAGGCTCTGAAGTATACTATGGTACCACTTCCGAAACAGAGCGCGTATCGGCTTACAATAAAACATCTTATACCTTCGATGGCAAACCTTACCAAAGTATAGGCCTGATCAGCTCAGCTTCAAACCACGTGTTCGACTCAAAGTATGGCAACCGGATTTATGATGGCAACCAGCAAAACTCGAATGTGCGTTTGATTTTCCAGTCAATTATCGGACACACAGGGCATACTTATAAAACTGGACTAAGCTATACCTATGATAACACAGAGGAAAAACTGGACCTTACCAGATTTAAAAGAACGGAACATGTACCGGGCGCTTTTGCTGAGTATATCTTTAACAATTCTAACAATCTAACTATAGTTGCCGGCAGCCGTGTGGATTTCCACAATCTGTATGGCACTGTTTTCTCGCCACGCCTGAACGTAAAGTTTGATGCCACCAGGAACACCATTTTCAGGATAGCGGCAGGCAAAGGCTTCAGGGTAGCCAACCCAATAGCCGAAAACACAGCCAGTCTGGTTAGCAGTCGTGCCTTTGTTTTCGAAAATAACTTAAAACCAGAAGAAGCGTGGAATATTGGCGGTTCTTTCACCCAGTACTTTGAACTTGCCGGCAGACCGGGCGCCTTCATCACAGATTATTATTACACCAATTTCACAAATCAGGTAGTGGCCGATATGTACACCACCCACGGGCAGGTGCGGTTCTCAAACCTGGATGGAAAGTCGTTTGCTAAGAGTTTTCAGGCAGAGTTGCAATATGAAGTGCTGAAAGGCTTTGATGTGAAAGCAGCTTATAAGTACTACGATGTAAAAGCAACTTATAACGGAGAACTGCGCCAGAAACCCATGGTACCGGAACATCGCTTTTTTGTAAATTTAGGTTTTGCTACCCCGTTCGATAAATGGCGCGCCGACCTGACTACACAATACTTTGGTGTAATGCCGCTGGCTTATTCGGAGAAGCAAAATGGTGCTGAGATGCCCCGCGCCTCTGAGCAGTTTGTTGTGCTGAACGGGCAAGTTTCGCGCGCATTTAAGCGTTGGGAACTATACACTGGCGTTGAGAATTTACTAAATTACCGGCAGCCTTCGCCTATAGTTGGCGCTTCTGATCCGTTTGGCCCTGATTTTGATGCCAGCATGGTTTGGGGGCCAATTGCAGGAAGAGTAGTTTACGCCGGACTCAGATTCAAAATAAATTAAATAACTAAATACTCCATTCAAATCAAGAACCATGAATAAGCTAAAAGTATTATTACTTTCGATGGTACTGGCATTGGTAAGCTTTGCCACGCAAGCGCAAACTCAGGACGCTAATCAAAAAACTATCACGATCAAAACATCAGCTGTTTGCGACATGTGTAAAAGCACTATTGAGAAAGCTATGGCCTACGAAAAAGGAGTAAAATCTTCTTCACTGGATGTAGATTCTAAATTGCTAACTGTTGTTTTTGATACCCGCAAAACCGATGCAAACAAGTTAAAGAAAGCAGTAACAGAGGTTGGTTATGATGCAGATGAGCTACCTGCCCAGGAGCGCGCCTATAACAAACTGGACGATTGCTGCAAAAAAGGAGCACACTAGTGATTCAGTTAAGTATAAAATAAAAGGGAGCCGAATGGCTCCCTTTTATTTTATATATCTAAGTCTTCTATTTTAGAACTTAAAGCCGACATGCAAACCTATTGCAAATACAGGAGTACCTTTTGAGTAATATAAATATTCTATACGGCCACCGGCAATTCCATTTCTACCAAAGTTAAAGTCATTTTCAAGGAAACCGTTGAACCCGACATCTCCTGTTCTTATATGTGCTACCGAACCATCAAAAGTACCTTCTCCTTCAGGATCAGAATTAATTTCGGAACGATGTCTTGCCGATCCACCTGCGCCTATACGCAGGTTAACAGTTTCGTTGCTGAGCAGGTCAAAGCTGGCTTCAATCCCTCCCATGTAAAAAGTGTTTTTGATGGAGTAGAGCTGTTTGCCCTCGTCATACCGGGAAGCAGTTAATAAACCCAGGTTTAGACCTACTGCTACACGCTCACCTAAATAATGATTAAACCTATTACTGAACATTAACCCCTGACTATCGAAGTCTGAGAGCCATACAAAGCTTACACCTGCCTTAAATGCATTAGGATCTTTACTGGTAGCGCGTTTATAGCTATCTGCATAGCTATTAAAGCTGGATAAAAGAAAGAAGCACAAAAATATAAGGCAAAGTTGTATTGGGTGGCGCATAGAAGTGCTGTATAAGGGTATAAATTGCTTGTAGGTTTTAGAGGGTAAGTTTGTCCTCATACGCAGGCCGCTTACCTACTGTTACACCCTTAATAATATTAAAAATTTACAAATATTATACGGCTATAATTCAACCCTTTACCTTATAGAGCTGCCACCATGGCAAGTAAGGTTTATCGTGGTGCTCGTAATGATAACCGAAAAAATAGCAACTTATAAATGCCCAGAAATGATTTTTATGCTGTGTTCCGGATTTATGCAGATTATCCGGAGCATGTTCTCCACGGTGCGGCAGGTAGGTTCCAAAATAAAATAACTGGAATGTAGCAAGTATAGCTGGAAGCATCCAGAACATCACCACATTCTCTACCGGGAAAAAAAACTTCAGCAGATTAAACGTAACAGCCATCATTAGTAATTGCCACCAAGTTATGTACTGCTTCAGAAAACTGAAATACCAGGGCCAGAATGAGCCATGATAATAGTCCGGGTCTTGCTCTGTAGCTACATGTTTGTGGTGCTGGTGGTGGCGAGGCAATAACCTGGGATACCAGTTATAGGCAAACAGAAAGGCCGTTATAGTTCCGATAGCTTTATTTAATTTGCGTCTGCCAGGGGCAGCTACGCCATGCATGGCATCGTGAGCAGTAATGAAAAGGCCGGTATACAAGTGCATCTGCACCAGCATAAAAAGGTAAGGAAGCGGAGATGTTAAATCAACTTTAAAAAACGCCAGCAGGTAAACCAGTAATGCTGACCAGGTAACAATTATAGTCGCCGCAATCGCAATTCCCCTGCTATCTTTCTTTATTGTTGCCATTCCTGTTATTCTTGCAGCAAAGCATCACGCACTTGCTCCATTAGCCACATGGGTGTAGATGTTGCTCCACATATACCTACAGTATCTCCGGCGTTAAACCACTCGGGTCTGAGTTCGTCGGCTTTTGAAATAAAGTATGTATTCGGGTTTGTGTTTTTGCATACCTGGTACAGTACCCGCCCATTTGATGACTTGGTACCTGAGACGAATACAATCTTATCGAACTGAGCAGCAAATTTTCGCAGTTCTTTATCGCGGTTTGAGACCTGCCTGCAGATCGTATCATTTGCTTCTACTTCAAACCCCTTGGTTTCGAGCTGACTTTTAATGTTATAAAAGCTATCAGTACTTTTAGTGGTTTGGCTGTAAAGCGTAATTTTTGAAGGCAGTTTGTGCTGGAGCAGTTCGTCTATACTTTCAAAAACCACGGCCTTGTTATTGGTCTGTCCTAACAAACCAAGCACTTCGGCGTGGCCATGTTTGCCGTAGATAAAAATCTGATCGTCTTTGTCGTAGGAGGTTTTAATTCGATTCTGCAATTTAAGCACTACAGGGCAGCTGGCATCTATCAGTGTAAGGTTGTTGTTAAGTGCAGTCTGATACGTTTCAGGGGGTTCGCCATGCGCCCTGATCAGTACAGCTTCGTTTTGTAGTTCTTTAAACTGCTCATGATCAATAATGCGTAGCCCGCGCTGCTGCAGTCGCTCAATTTCTTCATCGTTATGCACAATGTCACCCAGGCAATAAAGATAGCCCTGTTCATCCAGAATATCTTCTGCCATCTGGATAGCATATACTACCCCAAAGCAAAATCCGGAATTTGAATCGATGGTGACATTCAGGCGCTGCATACTGATTATACAGTTAAAGGCTGATATTGTTTTACCGTCCGTCGCTGTCGCAAACCTTCATAAACAGAGATAGTTAACAACAGCATCAGCATAGAGTACATGGTATCTTCTACAGGTATTGTTACGATGCGAAGACCCAGGTTATAGGCATCGTTATACCATACTACAGGCAAATAGGTAAGCACACCATTTACCAGCAGAAACGGCACCAAATGCACCAGGTAAGCCAGGTAAAAGCGGCCTAAATACTTTGTTTGGAAGAAGCGCAGATGTACCAGGTGCAGCATGGCCAGAAACATAAAAGTAATAGAAGTATACCAGCGCTCCATGTTGAAAACGGCTATCGCTGGCAGCGCAAGTATCAACACCAGTGCTATGCTTTTAGCGTAAGGTTGCAGCAGGTCTTTGCTTATGTAAGCATTCAATACATCGTAAATAAAGACACACGCATATGGCACTGTTATAAAGAACAGGATCTCTTCCAGGGGCAAGCCAACCAGGTAAATTCCAGTCAGGTATTCTTCATTAAAACCCCAGATACCATTTTTAGTAAAAAGTGCATCCCAAACTATAAATACTGCGGCATTTACAAGTATAGCAGGTAGTAAAGCCGGCCAGTTTCTGTAAAAAGCTACTTTTCTGTCGAATGAGAGCAGCAGCGGAAACAGAATGGTAAATATGTTCAGGTATAGGTAGATGTACACTTTTTATAAGTATGAATTTAAATCTTCAGGCTTTTTAAAAGCTTTTTCTCTTCTTCAGTAGAGCGGTCTCTTTCCAGCATTACATCACGCATGGTGCGGGCGAGTTGCGTATTTATTCCTGATTTAGGATGCTCCACCAGGCTTTCTATAATTATGGCTTTATCTTCTTCCAGGTGCTCACTCATGTTAAGGTAGCGCGGCACATGGTATTCCACTACAAATCGCAGAAACCGTATTTCAGGATGGTCTTTATCTAAGGCAACAGCCTCATTAAACAGGTCCATTGCCGTATTCAGGTGTTTCATCTTGAAGTATGGGTTCCAAGCGTATTTTGCCATTACTGCTTCGGATGCAGCTTTATAACCCAACACTACAGGATCTTTACCTGTGTATTTTTCCATTTTAGCATAAAAGTCTTTAGCTGCTTCTTCGTCTTTGCTTGCTGCCAAATATTCTACGCGTAGTTCGGGTAATTTATAGTTGGTTATGCCTGCAGCCTGAGCCATTTGCAAGCACACCATCAGAAGGGTGATCAATAAGAACCTGCTCATTAAATTGCGTTTAGTCTATACCTGAGATATGAACTGACCAACAGGGCCAGCTTTGTGTTATCAGGTACTCTTACGCGTTGTTTAAGTATGTGGGTTGCAGGCAGGTTCTGTATTTTGCGGAAGAGCTTCATGTAATACTTGTAGGCCAGGTACACTCCCAGCCGTGCTGTTCGGGGCAATTCCATTATCCCTTTATAGGCATCTTCAAAATCCTGGCAGATATCTGCTTCTATTTCTGCTTTACTGATGTTATTAAATTGTGTGAACTCTACTTTAGGGAAATATACACGGCCCCGCTCCAGATAGTCGCTTTGCATATCGCGCAGGAAGTTCACTTTCTGAAAGGCAGAGCCTAAACTGCACGCTGGCTTTTTCAGGCGTTTAAACATTTCGTTGTCGCCTTCACAAAAAACCTTCAGGCACATTAATCCTACCACCTCGGCAGAGCCATAGATATAGTCATCGTAAAGCTGATGATCGTATTGCTGCTCTTCCAGGTCCATTTCCATACTTCTCAGGAAAGCCTCGATATAGGCATGATCTATTTTATACTCATTTACAACGCACTGAAAGGCGTGCAGCACCGGGTTCAGACTTATACCTGTTTCTATGGCCTTATAGGTCTGCTCTTTAAATTCCTGCAACAAAGCCTGCTTGTCATATTCATGAAAAGTATCAACAATCTCATCAGCGCAACGCACAAAACCATAAATGGCATAGATCGGAAAATGAAACTTAGCATCAAGTGTTTTGATACCCAACGTAAACGAAGTACTGTAAGCTTCTGTAACTACTTTGCTGCACTTCAGGCAGGTCTGTTTAAATAAATCCATAGGTGCGGTGTTTAGTACTGGTTATATTACTACAGGTGACCTGAATTCCTTCGCCACTTCCGTTGCTACCACCTGCCCTGATATAAGGGATGGTGGCACACCTGGTCCGGGCACTGTTAACTGTCCGGTATAAAACAAGTTCTTTATTTTTTTGCTTTTCAGGCTTGGCTTAAGCAGCGCGGTTTGCAGAAGGGTGTTTGCTAAACCATAGGCATTGCCTTTAAAGGCGTTATAATCTTGTATAAAATCGTTGTGTGCATAACTGCGCTTATATATTACGTTATGACGTATTTGCTGGTTGGTAAGCTTCTCCAAACGGTCCATTACCAGCTTATAATACTTCTCGCGCATTTCATCTGTGTCCTGCAGATCCGGGGCAACCGGTATAAGTATAAACAGGTTCTCACAACCCTCGGGAGCTACACTAGGGTCGGTGACAGATGGTGCTGACACATAAAATAAGGGCTTGGTCGGCCACTTCGGATCAGTATAGATTTCGCGGGCATGTGGCCCGAAATCTTCGTCGAAGAATAGGTTATGGTGGCGGAGGTTTTTCAGGCGTTTGTTAATGCCCAGGTAAAAGATCAGCGAGGATGGCGCCATTACGCGAGTGTTCCAATACGCTTCCGTATAGCTTTGGTATTGCTCCGGCAACAGGTTTTTCTCTACATGGTGGTAATCGGCGCTGGCAACTATAACATCCGTTTCAAAAACATCAGTGGCTGTAATAACACGGGTAGCTATACCTGCCGATACCTGGATTTCCTGTACAACCTGGTTATATTTAAACTCCACTCCTTTCTCCTGAGCCAGCTGTACCATGCCTTCAATTATCTTGTGCATCCCTCCCATAGGGTACCAGGTACCCAGGCTGATGTCAGCATAGTTCATTAAACTATAAAGTGCAGGCGTATTTTCAGGCAGAGCTCCCAGGAAAAGTATAGGAAACTCCATTAACTTGATGATCTTGGGGTGCGAGAAGAAACTACGGATATGCTTATGGAAAGACTGGAAAACATCCATCCGCAACACATCCAGCAGTAAACGCAGGTTTATGAACTCAGCAACTGAGCGACCGGGTTTGTATACCAACTGGTTTATACCTACTTCATATTTATAGGCAGCCTGTTTTAAGAACCGGTCAAGTTGGTGCGCACTACCTGGCTCCCATCTCTCAAAAAGTGCTTTTAGTTCTTCTAACGAGGCCGGCACATCTACAAAATCATCTTTACCAAAAACAACTGTGTAAGACGGATCCAGGCGGGTTAGCTTGTAGTAATCTGTCGTGCTTTTACCAAACTTTTGGAAATAAGATTCAAACACATCCGGCATCCAGTACCAGCTGGGTCCCATATCAAATGTAAAGCCTTGGGCAGTATAACTTCTGGCGCGGCCGCCGGGCGTGCTGTTCTTTTCCAGCACAGTCACCTTATAGCCTTTGTCAGCTAAGCTTGTAGCCGCCGACAAACCGGAAAAACCAGCTCCAATTACTATTACATTTTTTTCTTCCATAGTTCAGGCATTTGGCCTTAGTGTTATGCGTTCTGGCGGTATACTTTAAGAGATTGCTTCAGTTCTTTGCGCGCAATGTGTATCCTGTTTTTAACTGTACCAATCGGGATCTGCAGTTTCTCAGCAATTTCAGTGTACTTATAACCGATGTAGTACATCATAAAAGGAGTGCGATGTTCTTCGCTGAGACTGGCGATAGCTTTATTAATATCGTTCATGACGAAAGTCGACGTGCCTTTGTTTTGCGTGATGTAATTTTCATCAGTGTTCAGGTACTGAAGGTACTCTGAGCTGTCGATATTGCTGCTGCGCTTAGTGATCTTGTTATAGTTGTTGATGAACGTGTTGCGCATAATGGTATAAAGCCATGCTTTCAGGTTAGTACCAGTCTTAAACTTTTCACGGTTCATCAGGGCCTTCAGCATTGTTTCTTGTACCAGGTCCTTGGCATCATCTGCATCACGGGTGAGGTTAAAAGCCACAGGCCGAAGAGATTGCGTTACACGCTGTATCAGGTTACTAAATTCTATCGCTGTCATAACTTTGTTTATACTTTACTCAAAAACTATAAACAAATATACGTACAGATTTTAAAATGGAAACAATTCTGTTTAATTTATTTTAGCAAAATATTAAACAAAACCTCAGCAAGCCCTTTTTATTTGGTAAGCGACTAAAAATAAGGGGGTTAAATAAATAAAAAAGAAAGCCTGCCTGTAATCACAAACGATACAGGCAGGCTTCCGGATTGGGTACAGGTAAATAATTAACTAAACAGTTTTGTAAATTCTCTCATGCAGGCTAAACGTTTTACATTTTCAGGGAACTGAAGCTGCTCCTGCTGCACCAATAAGCCATAAATGTAAATTGTGGTTTCCGGGAAGCGCTGGGCCAGTTTATACAGGTAATTCTGTACCTGGTCACGCTCGGGAGCCGATGTAAGTACCGTGCAGATAAATTCGGGTTTTGATAAGCTATACGTAAGCTCCAGGTCTGAGAATGGCAGGTTTTGTCCCATATAAATTACGTGCTGGTTGTGCATCCGGATCACGTAGTTCATATAGAGTAGTGCCAGTTCATGCAGTTCACCTTCCGGTAAGTATAACAGGTATGACGAAGCCCCCGGCTGACGGCGCACTACCTGACCATCGATAGCAACTATAAGCTTCTGGCGGATCAGGTTACTAACAAAATGTTCGTGGGCAGGCGTAATATTACCGGTTTGCCAAAGTATCCCGATCTTGTGCAGGAAAGGATAAATCAGCCTGTTCATAGCTTCTGCAAAACCTAGTTGAAGCGATACGGTAGAGATCGCTTTATCAAAAGCCTCTTCATCCAGATCCAGCATTGCTGCCATCATGTTATTGATGTGCTGAGAGCACTCGCCGGGAATTTCGCAAAGCTGCTGTACTTTCTCTATCATTTGCTCCGGCTGCATTTGGGCTATTTTAGAGATTTTGTAACCCTTCTCGTTCAGCAATGATACGTTTAGGAGAGTTTTCAGGTCCTTGTCATCGTAGTACCTGATGTTGGTTTCCGTACGCTTGGGGCACAGGATGTTATACCGCTGTTCCCAAATCCGGATAGTATGGGCTTTAATGCCCGAAAGATGTTCCAGTTCTTTAATGGTGTACTGCGCCATGTTTATCCTGTTCTCGTTTTCTTACTACTTCACTTGCTGCCTTAAAATATCTTGGCGACACCCACAACATTCCAAACGACTCTGACCCATACTTTCCGGCTACTTTATGATGTACCTTATGCGCCATGTTTAATGCTTTTAGATAAACATTAGACGTACGACCAAACGCTTTTATCCGTCTGTGAATAAATACATCATGGATCAGAAAATAGGCAATGCCATATAATGTAATGCCTGCCCCGATCCAAAACCTATAATCCAATGGTTCGCTGCCGAAAATAAAGAACAGCATTGCCAATGTGCCATACCAAGCAAAAAACAGGTCATTCCATTCAAATGTGTGCTGGTGCCGGGTGTGATGCGATTTGTGCAGGAACCATAAAAAACCGTGCAGCACGTACTTGTGCATGGCCCAGGCCACGACTTCCATTGCCACAAAAGTTAAGAGCATGATTCCGATTCCTGTCAGCATACCCAAGAAACAGCAAGTTTAAGAAATAGTTTTAAAAGTTAAACAGAAATTACCAATTGATAGGCTCTTTATTCAGGAATGCAGCTATACCACGCTGGCAATCTTCGGAGCCACGCGCTACCGCATTCATTTCGGCAGCATATTGCAACCCTTCTTCCAGGCTCATTTCCTGCACGCGTGCTATCATTTCCTTTGTTACTTCCATCGACTGTCGCGAATTCTCTATGCATAGTTTCTGGGCAAAGGCAAAAACACGCTGCTCCAGTTCTGCTGCCGGCACTATGTAGTTTACCAAACCATATTGCTCTGCCTCAATTGCTGACACCAGGTCGCCGGTAAGCAACAGTTGCTTGGCCCTTGACTCCCCTATTTTGCGCAGCAGGAACACTTTAACTATAGCAGGTATAAATCCGATCTTAACTTCGGTGTAGCCAAACTTCGCTTCCGGTACGGTAAACCCGAAATCACAGATAGCAGCCAAACCACAGCCACCAGCAATAGCATGGCCATGTATCTGGGCAATCACGACTTTCTTTAAAGTATAAATCAGGCGGAAAAGCTCCATCAGGTGCGTAGAATCGGCAAGATTTTCCTGGTAATCGTTATCCTGCAGTTTCTGAATATATTCCAGGTCAGCGCCGGCACAAAACACTTTACCTTCTGCACGTAACACCACTACTTTACAGGCTTCATCTTCTTCCGCGGCAGCAAAAGCACGCTTCAGTTCCGATACCACTTCGTAGTTAAGGGCATTTCTTTTCTCTGCTCTGGCAAGCGTGATGTAACCAACTCTGTCAAGCACGTCATAGTGCACGAAGTCCATTTTCAGTTTTTCAGCAGATGCTGCTGTATCGTTCATATTAATTAGATTTATAGTTTGGAATGTAAAAAAGGCTGGAGTTCAAATATACGTAAGAGTTTATCTAATGCTCGGGAGTTTGTGAAGAAAGTAATTATGAGTGCTTGGGTTTCTGTTCACTATTGTCATTTCGAGCCTTAGCGAGAAATCCATTACAAGTTTATGTTGAAGTCTATACTTGTTAGTACAAGCTATCCTTCCATAGCCACTTCTAAACCTAAGAGCTTTACCTGCCCATTGTTGTTTTAGTTGGCTTTGGTGCCCTCACGGCCGGGAGGCCCCGTCTTAGGGCATCGCGCGGTGCAAATCTCTTTTGCTCGTGCCTCGCAATGCCTTAACGGCACCAGAACCTCTCGAGGCGCTCCACCCAAAGACTGAGATCGTTTTGATAGAAACTGCTTTTATACTTTAGACTGCTAAGCTCTTAGCCTTTCAGCAATATAATTCCGTAGGGACAGGTCAAGCCCTGTCCGTTCTTAGTCTGTAACTATAGAACTATAGTTACAGCTATAATTAAAGCAGCAATTCCCCTCTTGAGAGGGGCAGGGGTGTGTTAGTTCGTTCACATAACCTACAACCGTTTCTCAACAGACCTCCGAGCGTTTGTAAAACCTCGGTGCGTCTTGTGGATTAGCCTTTACTCCGTGGCTAGATGCTCATAGGAGTTGCGCACGCTACGAGGTCTAAATCCTACTTAATCTAAGGTTCAGACAAAACTTACCTTTCAAAATCTTCGTTTAAAACTTGCTAACGAACGTTAGGTTGTTTACATTTGTTAGCTATATATAGAAGTAACCTTGAGCAGAAAAGAACAGATAGAACAAACCGCAACTGCACTCTTTAAAAACAGGGGCTTTTCGGCTACGTCTATGCGCGACCTGGCTAACCAGCTGGGTATCGAAGCTGCCAGCATTTACTCCCATATAAAGTCTAAGGAAGAGATTCTGCAGCGGGTTTGTTTTAGAATGGCCAATGAGTTTTTCGAAGCTATAGACAATGCTGATGTACGCCATGCTTCTGCTTCTGAGAGACTACAGACTGCCATTACAGCGCACGTAAAAGTGCTGACCAAAAACACGGAGGCATCAGCTGTATTCCTGCACGAGTGGCGCCACCTGAGCGAGCCGCATCACGCTGAGTTTCTGGCACTACGTAACCGCTACGAAGAGCACTTTAGAGAAATGATCCGGGAAGGAATTAAAGCCGGCGAGTTTAAAGTGCCTGATGAGAAATTTGCTGTTTTAACTATACTTTCTGCGCTGAACTGGATACACACCTGGTTTAAGCCCGAAGGAAAAATGAATGCTGAAGAAATTGCCGCTAACTTGGCAACTATGCTACTAAACGGACTGAAACAAACTTAATACACGCCCAAACACAAACTAACTAATCGCCGGGCCGCTACCTACGGCCCGGCACTTTTACTGAACCTTTAAACTATAAATAATATGTACGGAGGAGGAAACGTTTTTGAAGCGACTAAATTCGATGATGTGCAGACCGAAGATCCTGCAAAATTAGCCGAATTTGAAGCCCGCATTGCCCGTGGCGAAAAGATCGAACCAACCGATTGGATGCCCGAACTATACCGCAAACAGCTGATCCGCATGATCGAGCAGCACGCGCATTCAGAAATTATTGGCGCCCTGCCTGAAGGCACATGGATTACCCGAGCTCCTGGTTTCCGTCGTAAAATGGCGCAGATGGCAAAGGTGCAGGACGAAGTAGGCCACGCACAACTGCTATACTCTGCTGCAGAAACCCTTGGCAAATCGCGCGAGCAAATGCTGACCGACCTGATCAGCGGTAAATCAAAATACTCGAACGTATTCAACTACCCTGCCTTTACTTGGGCAGATTCTAATATAATTTCCTGGTTGATTGATGCGGGAGCTATTGTGAACCAGATGGCTAACGCCAAAGGTAGCTACGGCCCTTACTCACGTGCGCTGGAGCGTATCTGTGCTGAGGAGGCTTTCCACTTAAAGTATGGTCACGATGCCGTGGTGCACATGGCAACCGGCACACCAAAGCAGCGCGAAATGATTCAGGCTGCACTTAACCGTTGGTGGCCACCGATCATGACGTTCTTCGGACCATCTGATAAAATGAGTACGCACACCGAAACGCTGATGCGCTGGAAAGTGAAGATGGCTTCTAACGACGAGTGCCGTCAGCAGTTCCTGGATATGTACGTGCCTAAGATTTGGGAGCTTGGCCTGACTGTGCCGGATCCGAAACTGAAGAAGAACATGGAGACCGGCCAGTGGGAATATACCGAGCCGGATTGGGATGAGTTTAAGCGCGTGATCAACGGTGATGGGCCTTGCAACGCCGAGCGCCTTGCTGTACGCCGCACCGCCGAAGAACGCGGTGCCTGGGTACGCAGAGCCCTACTTAACCCGAAAGCAAAATACGTGAAGCCATTAGCTTAATAATAGAACTATGAGCTTAAAGTCACTTGACCCGAGAGTAACTAGATTGAACTTACCGGAAGGTGAAGTTCCTGCCATGGAGCCAAAGCCGGAACTGGATCAGTTTGAAACATATGAAGCCTTCCATCAGAAGAAAGAAGGTACTGCCTATACTTACGTTGGCCCTGTTCATGCGCCAAACGAAGATGTGGCTTTCCTGTTTGCAAAAGAGCAATACAGCCGCCGCTTTGCCTGCACCGGCCTATGGATCGCACGCACCGAAAACATACAGGTAACGCCTTATGGCAACGATAACGAGAATGTATACGACACTATTCAGTTTGACGAGCCAACCCAGCGCAGCGAACAGCCGGAGCCTTACGAAATCTTTCACCTGAAAAAACGCGGCAAAGCACATGTGCATGCTGGCCGCGTGATGGCAACATCTTACCAGGATGCGCTACAAGAAGCTAAAACAGCGTTCGGCGACAAAGGCCCGATCGTGAATGTGTGGGTAGTGAAATCGAAAGATATGCTGCAGTCTGCGGAAGAAGACAAGGACATGTGGACTACTATTCCGGAGAAGAAATACCGCGAAGCCATTGCCTACAAGGTGATGGACAAGATCACGAAGTATAAAGAAGAGAATAAACCTACAACTTCCCAATAATGAACGAGCAAGCGATAAAAGACCTGTTATACAAACTGGCCGACGACCAGCTTATACTTGGCCACCGCAACTCTGAGTGGACCGGCTTCGGCCCGATACTGGAAGAGGACATTGCTTTCTCGTCGATGGCGCAGGATAAAATTGGCCATAGTCTGGCATTTTATACGTTGCTGCAAGAACTTGGCGAAGCTGAGCCGGACACCGTTGCCTTTACGCGCAACGCAAACCAGTTCCATAACAGCCAGTTGGTAGAGCTGCCAAACGGCGAGTATGACTTCAGCTTGATCCGCCACTTTTTGTACGACAACGCCGAGATCATCCGTTTCGAGATGCTGGCGCAGTCGAGCTACGAGCCGATTGCCAAGGTTGCTACCAAACTGAAAGGCGAAGTAAAATACCACGTACTGCACGCCAACACCTGGATCAAGAATCTGGGCTCCTCTACAGAAGAAGCTATACTTCGCTTGCAGTCTTCATTAAATGAGGCATTGCCTTATGCACTCGGCATGTTCGAAAAATCAAAGTATGAGCAGGAGCTGATAGATGCTGGTGTTTATGCTGGCGAAGAGTCTGTAAAAGCGGAATGGCTGAAGCGTATCCAATCAGTTATCGAAAAAACTGATTTGAAACTACCTGACCTGGCAACTATAGAACCTAAGTTCGGTGGCCGCTACGGCGAGCACACAGAGCATCTGCAACCGCTGCTTGATGAAATGTCTGAAGTATTTAAGATTGATCCTACTGCTGAGTGGTAATTATGCCATTAACCAAGGAAAACATATTAATCCTGCTGGAGGAGGTAAAAGATCCTGAGATACCAGTATTGTCGCTGGTGGACCTCGGTGTGATTACAGGTGTAGAAGTATTGGAAGATGGCCATGTAACGGTAAACATGACCCCTACTTTTGCCGGTTGCCCTGCTATGGACTACATGAAAAAAGATGTAGAACGTACGCTGGAGAAACACGGCATCAGCAAGTATACAGTTAACATGACCTTCGATAAGCCCTGGGATAGCAATAAACTCTCAGAGAAAGGTCGTCAGCATTTAAAGGAGTTTGGCTTGGCACCACCGCCCAAGTATGATCTTATATTGGATCTGGATATTCTGGAACATGTAAAGTGCCCTTACTGCGACAGCGATAACACGGATTTGAGAACACCTTTCGGCCCTACACTTTGTCGCTCTATGCACTACTGCAACAATTGTAAGCAGATGTTCGAGCAGTTTAAGCCGCTTTAAGCAAACCAAAATAAAACAGAAAGGCCAGCTAAACTATAGCTGGCCTTTCTGTTTTATAGGATAGGTTACTTCTCTTCAGTCTTCGTGCTTAGAAACTTTCCGCAACCGTTGAATTCTATTCCTTTTGCCTTAACACGAACAGTATGCGTTGATCTTTTACCCGACATGGTGTCCTCGCAAGGTTGGGCCGTTAATTCAACTATAAGATCACTGGTTTCGGAAGTGGCTTTGTAAGTGATGGTTTTACCGTTAGTTACAATCTCTGGTTTTGCTGTCTCTAAAGCTATAGTTTCGGAAGGCAGTGTTTTAAAGTACATTCCTTTTTCAAGATCAATTTCCAGCGCCCAGCCAGGTTCGTTACCGGTTGCAATAAAGTCTATTCCCAGTTTTCGTTTCTCATTCCAGAGTTCAGGATTGTCTTCTGTTAAGTTGGTGCCTTTTCTTAATTTATACTTATCAGTCAGGTTCGTATTTATTCTTTTCCCTTGCTTGTCAAGCATATGCAACTCCCCACCTATTGACATGTCAAACTGAGTTGAAGTGGAATCATTGCCGTGAAGTTGAAGAATGCCATTCGCTATTTGCCAGGTTCCAGTCCGGGTATAAGGTTCTACATCACGCTCCTGGTAGACCATTGTTTCCTCAAAAGTATTGTCTTCGTTCAGGCTCAGAGTATAGTTTATGCCCGGACAATCAGCACATGGTATAACGCCGCCCCAGACGCCTATCACACCGCCGGGTAACCTGCTCTCTCCCGCTTCCACATCTACAGGCTCCGTCGAAAGCTCACTTGTAGTGCATCCCGAAACTATAGCCGCCAACATCAGAAACACCCAAAACCTACTTCTCATACTTATACTTTACGCCCTTGAATTAATGCTGATCTTCTACTTAAACTAAAAAGCCCTGCTACGGATAGCAGGGCTCAAAATTAGGCAAATTTTATAGTTTATAGTTGCTCCATTTCGTGCTGCACGAAATCAACCAGGCTTTTAATATACGCTGTACTGAAATCGAATTTGATACCTGCAGCTTCGTATACTTCACCGATTGAAACGGTGTAGCCCAGGCTTAGCGCACGTTTGTAAGCAGCCAGTCCTTCGGCAGGATTCTCTTTATAGTTCTTCCAGACAGCAATAGCGCCCAACTGTGCCATGGCATACTCTACATAATAGAAAGGTACTTCGAAAATATGTAGCTGTTTCTGCCACATGTATGGTTTGTACTGCTCCAGACCGGTCCAGTCTACTAACTGGTGGTTAAACTGGTCGAAAATGTTAACCCATTCCTGTTTACGGTCTTCAGTAGTCTGCTCCGGATGCTCATAAATCCAATGCTGGAATTTATCGACTGTAGCCACCCAAGGGAAGGTCTCTAACACACTTTCCAGGTGCGTTTTCTTGGCTCTGCGCAGCTCGTCTTCATCATCAAAGAACGTATCCCAGTAATCCATCGAGATCAGCTCCATGGACATAGATGCTAGCTCTGCTACTTCTGAAGGTGGATGTTTGAAAGAGTTAAGTGTCAGTTCGCGCGTCAGGAAAGAGTGCACTGCGTGACCGCCTTCGTGCAGCATAGTAATTACATCGCGCAGGCTGGAAGTGGCATTCATAAAAATGAACGGAACACCAATTTCATCCAGTGGATAATTATAACCGCCCGGCGCTTTTCCTTTTCTCGATTCCAGGTCCAGGTGGCCCATGGCGCGCATTGTAGCAAGGCAATCACCTAAGTATGTATCCAGTTTATAGAATACCTGTACGGTTTTCTCCAGCAGCTCTTCGCCTGATGTAAATGGTTCTAACGGCTTTCTGCCTGACGGATCAACATCCAGGTCCCAGGGTCTAAGTTTATCTACTCCCAGTTTCTGCTTGCGTTCTTCATCAATCTTAGTAAGCAGCGGAACTATAGTTTCTTTTATCGAAGTATGGAAATCGAAGCAATCCTGCGGGGTATAATCAAAGCGACCCATGGCTGCAAACATGTAGTCGCGGAAGTTTTCGAAGTCAGCGTTCTTAGCTACTTGTGTGCGCAGTTTCAGCAATTCGTTGAATAACTCATCAAGCTTGTCTTTGTCCTGAACACGGCGCTCCTGTATGGTTCTCCAGGCAGTTTCGCGCACAGTGCGGTCGTTCTGCTTCATGTGGTCGGCAGCGCGCTGCAGCGTCATTTCTTCGCCATCCAGCGTTACCGTCATGGCACCAGTTATGGCGGCGTACTGTTGCTGCTTTGTACTGATTTCGGTGTTAAGTGGAATATTTTCTTCCCGGAAGATCTCCAACGCACGCTCCACACCCCGCAGGTAAATTCTATACTTGTCCTTATCCAACGCATTCACATAAGGCGAGTGCATCAGCTTCTGGTTCAGCTCGTGGTCGTAAGGCGCAATCTTGGGGTCAATTTCCGATACAAAATATTGGAAGGCTTTGGTGCTTTCTTCATTTTGTGTGTCGCAGGTCATGCGGATATAGCGCCAGCCCATATCTTCTGAGAGCATACTTTCGAGTTCGCTGCGGTCGGCCATCCACTTCTCCAGTTCCTGTACGTTCTCATTGTGCCTGCTTTTTAGTTCTTCAAAGTATGGCTGTAAGGCTTCCCACGTTTCAACCTTAAAATCTTCGGGTATATAAGTGCGTGGCTTTCGTTTAGGTATAGTTAAGTTTGCTGATAGTTCTGTCATAGTGCTAACATATATCATAAAAGTGTAATATAAGTACTTCAGTTGAAAGTACAAAAAAAGCCATATCTAAAAAGATATGGCCTATGATTTATACGGGACTTTACGCTATCCGATCTCAATAACTACGTCGCTCGTTAGCGGATGGCCAACACAGTTCAACACATATCCTTCGTCAAGCTCCGCATCCGACAAGCCTTCGCGCTCATCTAAATGCACTTTACCGCTCAGGCATTTACCACGGCATGCGGTACATAAACCCGCCTGGCAAGAGTAAGGCAGATCCACATCCTGCTCCAGTGCTGCTTCCAGTATAGTCTGGTCCGGATTTACGGTTACACTGTACTCAGAGCCTTCGTATATTATAGTTACCGTCTGGGTAGTTATCTCGTCTTCGTCTGAAGCGCTTACATCGCCATGTTTTTCAGCATCATGCTGTTCTACCAGCTTATTGCTCACAAAGCTTTCTCTGAAGATACTCTCTGCCGGAACATGCAACACATGCAGCGCCTTGCGTACTTCATCCATCATGCCTTCAGGTCCGCACATAAAGTATAACCCGTTGCTGATCTTGGATAATTGCAGTCGCTCCAGAATCTTGATGATCAGGCTCTGGTTCATACGGCCGCGGTATTCGCAATTATCCTTCGGCTGACTATAGATGTAAGCGATCTGTAAACGGTCCGGGTTCTCGGCGCGAAGCTGCTCCAGCTGGTCTTTAAAGATCACAGAGTTCTCATCGCGGTTACCGTAGAGCAGTGTTACTTTACTGTTTGGCTCTTCGCGCAGCACCCCTTTAAGTATAGACATGAGCGGCGTAATACCACTACCGGCACCTAGCAGTATAACATTGCGGGTTTCAGAGGCATCACAGGTAATACAGAAGTTACCAAGCGGCTCCATTACTTCTATTTCCTGGCCCACTGCTGCATTATCCAGCAGATAGTTAGACACTTTACCACCCGGCACACGCTTTATAGTTACCGATAAGATATTCTCGTGCGGGGTGCTGCTAAGCGAGTAAGAGCGGCGTTCTTTTTTACCTTCAAAAGGAATGATAAGGGTAAGAAACTGGCCGGGCTTATAGTTTATAGTTTGATTCTGAGGTTGTTCAAAATGAAGGGTAACAGCATCTGAAGTTTCGCGGGTGATGTCCGCAATTTTCAGCGTGTGGTAGGAGTTACTCATTTTAGTTTATAGTTTATGATGATGATTTATGCTTTTGAGCCTGTTTGGAAGCGGAAAGTTACAATAAACTTAGTTGTTGTCAGAAAGTTTTTACTAAAACACAACGCTTTTCTATAAAGTATACGTACAAGAGCAAATCTGAAAACAGCCAGTATAAAGATTGGAAAAAAAACTGCAACTTTGTGCTGTTGAGCTGTTTCAGAAACAAAATGGGTAAAAGACCCCAGCTCAATTACCGTTCTAACACCTTACTACAATAAAACTGTGATGCTTTATAAACTCACGCTCAAAAACTGTGAAAAAACCGTAGTGGTAGATGACCACACTTACGAGTACATTCAGAAAAATGCATATCTGCAGCAGATCGAATTCCTGAAGCACCTGCGCATCCACTCTAACGGCTATGCCTTCTTCCAGAAGAACTGGCCGCTAAAGAATGGCAAGTACCGCAACGAAACGATTTACCTGCATAAACTTATCGGCGAACAGCTCCTGGAGAAGCAGGAAAGCAACATTAAGCTGTACGTGCACTTCAAAAACGGCAACAAATTAGACTGCCGTCGCGAGAACCTGGAGTGGGCACCGCTTTGCAAAATTGTGCGTAACACCACCAAAACCGAGAATAAACTTGGCGTACGTGGTGTGCACAAAGAAGCCCAAAAGTACAGAGCCATCATCCACCATAACAAGCAGCGTATCAACCTTGGTACTTTCGAGACTCTGCAGGAAGCCGCCATGGCCTACAGCAGAAAATCGGAAGAGCTGTTTGGTAAAACTAAAAGTTTAAAAACACTCTCTAAGTTTGTGGAAGAAGTAAATTAACTTCTTATACTTGCGTCTGCAGCTAAAACCGCTGCACTATAGAGTGAATGAAAACAACAACAGAACTTAGCGAACTGCTGAGACGGCACACTACTGCCTTTGCCCCGGTTATCGACACCGACCTGCAAAGCAATGTAGTGTGCCGTCTTGATTTTACGGCTGAAAACACGCTGCTGCAGCAAACCGATTTAGTTGATACTGCGACTTTTAACGAAGCGGTTAACCAGATGCTAGCCGAGCAAAATGCTATAGTTGGCGTAGGTGGTTATTTTGAAGACCGGTCTATTTACAGACGCAGCTCACACTTCGATGCCGCTGCCGAAAGTCGCAACCTGCACTTAGGCATTGATATCTGGATGGAAGCCGGAACGCCGGTTTATACACCGTTGGATGCTACAGTGCATAGTTTCCAGGACAACAATAACTTCGGAGATTACGGCCCAACTATAATTCTGCAGCACGAACTGGAAGGCGTTACTTTTTATACTTTGTATGGCCACCTGAGCCGCAAATCGCTGGAAGGCCTGGAAGTTGGAAAGACGCTTAAGAAAGGCGACAGAATAGCCTGGCTTGGCAACTACCCGGAGAACGGCGACTGGCCACCGCACCTGCACTTTCAAATAATGGCAACTATGGAAGGCCGGTCAGGAGATTTCCCGGGTGTAGCTGCAGCATCTGATAGAGCGCATTTTGAGCAAATCTGCCCGAATCCGAATCTTATACTTCAGTGCCCGTTGCTGCCGATGTAGAATCACAGACGCTAGCAGGAGCTGCGCACGCTGCTAGGTCTTAAACTATAAAACAGAAAAGCCATACTTGCGGTATGGCTTTTCTGTTTTATAGTTGGTTATACTTTAATCAAACTTAATAGCTTTTACCGGTTTAATGCGGGCTACCATGGCGGCAGGTATAAGTATAGCCAGCATCGTCATGGCAAGGGTAATGATATTTAGCACAACTATAATCCCAAAATTCCAGCTGATCGGCACAGTATCCATGTAATAGTTTTCCGGGTCTAACGGGATGAACTTAAAGTAGTACTGCAACGCGCAAAACCCGAGTCCAACTATATTTCCCCAAAGCATCCCGCGAAGTGTTAAATGCAGTCCACGGAAGTAGAAAACCTTACGTATCTGCGCGTCGGTTGCTCCCACTGCTTTCAGTACTCCGATCATGTTTATCCGTTCGATGATCATGATAAATACAGTAGAAACCATGTTGAAGGTGGCTACAAAAATGATAAGTACCAGGAAAATGACTACGTTCTTGCGGAGCAGTTTCAGCCAGTCGAAAAGCTGGGCGTGGCGATCCGTTATCTTTTCTAGTTGCAGGTCGTAATTCATTTTCTCGAACACCCGGTCTGCTACCTGGTCAATCTTCTCAAAATCATTGATCATGATCTCCATTCCACCTGAAATAGAGTCCGGCCAGTTGTTCAGCTCCCGGATCAGCTTTATATCACCGATCACAAACACTTCATCAAACTCCTCCAGGCCTGTATTAAAAATACCGGCTATTTTTAGTTTGCGCGCGCGCGGTGGGTTCTGTATAAAATAGAAAATAGCTTCATCACCTACTTTTAAGCGTAGCTTCTCGGCTACACGCCGACTCAGCATTACTTCTTTAGATGATGCGGTATCGTTGTATGCCAGCAGCTGCCCATCATCAAGGTTATGCTTCATCGCGCTCAGATCGTAGTCTTTGCCCACTCCTTTCAGCACAACGCCCAGCACCTCTTCTTCCGATTTTACGATAGCCGTTTTGCGGGCAAATGCCTGTATTTGTTTTATACCTGGTATAGAGTCTGCTTCCGTAAGGCCGATGGCATTGCTGATGGGAGCTCCTTCGTAAGAATTGTTGGTATCGTATTTGTTAATTTGCAGGTGCGCACCAAAGCTGAAGATCTTGTCACGGATCTCGTTACGGAAGCCTTCCAGTATTGCGAACGACACAATCATGATGGCGATGCCGGCAGCTATACTTATAATTGCTATTTTTGTAACCGACGCCGTAAACGAACCGGATTTAACTTCTGAGATCTTCTCGGATATGTACTTGGATATGTTCACGCGTTAAAACAGGATAAACTGCCTTAAAGATAGGTATGAAATTTGAATTCTCCCCTATTACGATGATACAGCCAATTGTTATACTTTTTACTTCGTTGCTGGCTTTAAGTAGCTGCGCCCCAAAGCAGGCTCCTGAAGCTCCGCAACAGCCAGCTGTAGTTGATGCTATGCCACCTACCCCTGAAGTAAAGCCATTACAAACCGGAGCCGAGCAACTGGATTTATACTTACCTAAACTGCAGGGCAAGCGTGTAGGCATGGTGATAAATCAGACATCTATAGTTAGCAAAACCCATTTGGTTGATACGTTGTTGAGTCGAGGCGTAAAGATCACAACCATCTTTGCACCCGAGCATGGCTTCCGTGGCGAAGCCGATGCAGGTGCTTATGTGAAAGATGCTAAAGACACCAAAACTGGTCTACCTATTGTTTCGCTGTATGGTAAAAACAAAAAACCGTCTGCAGAGCAATTGCAAAGTATAGATGTGCTGGTTTTTGATATCCAGGATGTGGGCGCGCGCTTTTATACTTACATCAGCACGATGCATTACGTAATGGAAGTCGCCGCTGAGCAAAACAAGGAAGTACTTATACTTGACAGACCAAACCCAAATGGTAGTTATGTAGATGGTCCGGTACTGGAGCCGGCGCATAGATCCTTTGTAGGTATGCACCCAATTCCAATCGTTCACGGACTTACAGTTGGCGAACTGGCACAAATGATAAACAGCGAAAAGTGGCTGGAAGGTCAGCGACAGGCTAAAATTACAGTTATACCTGTTGCCAACTATACACACAGCACACCTTATACCCTGCCGGTTAAGCCATCACCTAACCTGCCAAACCAACAAGCCATTATACTTTACCCATCGCTTTGCTTGTTCGAAGGCACAAATGTTAGTGTGGGACGTGGCACGCCAACACCGTTCCAGGTTATTGGCAGCCCAAACTATACTTTTAAGGATTTTTCGTTTACGCCTGTTAGTACGCCCGGTGCTACCGAACCGCCTTACAAAAACCAGGTGTGCTATGGCAAAAACTTAACCGACCCAGCTGCAGCACAACCATTTACGCTGTCTTACCTGATCGACTTTTACAAAAATTCTACTGAACAGGATAAATTCTTCAACAACTTTTTCGAGAAGCTGGCTGGTACTTCTGAACTAAGAAAGCAAATTATTGCCGGAAAAACTGAAGCCGAGATACGCGCCAGCTGGGAGCCTGCTTTATCGAACTATAAAACCTTACGCAAAAAATACCTGCTCTACCCCGACGCAGAATAACACTATGCCGAAAGACTTACGCATCATTTTTATGGGTACTCCCGATTTTGCGGTACCCACTTTACAGATATTAGTTGAACACAACTATAAGGTAGTTGCTGTAGTTACCGCCCCCGATAAACCAGCCGGCCGCGGTCAGAAAATTCAGCAGTCTCCGGTAAAGGAATATGCTGTTTCGCAGAACATTCCGGTGTTACAACCAACTAACTTAAAGTCTGAGGTTTTCCTTGAAGAGTTGCGCAGCTACAAAGCTGATCTGCAGATTATAGTTGCTTTCCGGATGTTACCAGAAGTGGTTTGGAATATGCCGCCGCTGGGCTCTTTCAACATTCATGGGTCGTTGCTGCCGCAGTACCGTGGCGCCGCCCCTATCAACTGGGCGATCATCAACGGCGAAAAGGAAACCGGTGTTACTTCTTTTTTCCTTAAACATGAGATCGATACCGGCGACCTGTTGCTGCAAACAAGAGTACCTATACTTGAGGAAGATGATTTTGGTTCGATGTATGAAAAGCTGAAGTATGAAGGCGCAAAGCTGGCGTTACAAACGGTACAGGCTATAGAGCAGGACAATGTAAAGCCGATGCCGCAGCCGGAATCCGGAGAGTTGAAACATGCACCGAAGATATTTAAAGAAACCTGCGAGATAAACTGGAATCAACCGGCAGAACAGGTTTGTAATTTTGTGCGTGGCCTTTCCCCTTACCCAACCGCCTGGACTAAATTAGGCGATAAAACTTTCAAGATATTTAAAGTACAGGCACTGGAAAACGCAGGATATGATGGAGCCCCGGGCACTGTTTATACAGACAATAAGACGTTTGTGCACGTAAAAACTGCCGACACAGCCGTAGCTATACTTGACCTGCAGATGGAAGGCAAAAAACGCATGCCGCTGGCCGACCTGTTACGTGGCTATACTTTTAACCTGTAAGATATGATTGCTATAGTTGTAGCCGTTGCCGAAAATAATGTGATTGGGAAAGATAACCAGCTGATCTGGTACCTGCCCGCTGACCTTCGGTTTTTCAAGAACCTGACCATGGGCCACCCGATTATAATGGGTCGCAAAACTTATGAGTCTATTGGAAAGCCACTGCCGGGTCGTACGACGGTTATTATCACACGCCAGCAGGATTTTGAAGCACCAGGCTGTATAGTTGTAAACTCCATTGACGAGGCCATTGCCGAAGCTCATAAGCTGGACCAGGACATTTATATTATCGGTGGTGCCGAGATCTACAAACAAGCTTTAGCTAAAACAGATACTATTTACCTGACGCGCGTGCACCATACTTTTGACGGTGATACTTTTTTTCCGGAAATAAATGAAAGTGATTGGGAAGTAGCATCTGAGGACAAGCATGAGCCTGACGAGAAGAACAAGTGTAGCTATAGTTTTATTACACTAAAGCGAAAGGCATAAAATATAAAGGAGCAACTTTAAAGCTGCTCCTTTATATTTTATAGTGGCTATACTTAGCGAAGTATGTAGATTTTACCGTAGCCGTTCTTAAAGGCTTTATCACCAAATTTCTGCTTGTGTTTCATCTCTTCTGCTCCGCGGCTAATCACAACACGGTATAGGTATACACCATTAGCCAGCTTGTCGCCATACATATCCGTACCATCCCAGGCATATTCCGTTTTATTGTTTCCGATACGCAGCGGCCCCAGTTCTTCTTTCATGATCTCTTTTACTACTTTACCGGTTACTGTCAGTATCTGGATCTTGATGTGATCCGGAATGGTAGTACCGGTAAGCGTAAATATAAAATTGGTTTTGGTTGAGAACGGGTTCGGGAATGGATAGAAGTTAGTTATAGTTGCCTCATTTTCTACTTCAAACCCAATCCGGTAAGGCGAAATACCTGACTGCTTTCCAGCTACGTCTTTCGCACGAACTTCCATTGTATACCGGCCATTTTCCAGACGTTTCGGCTTGAATTCAACTCTGAAATCGTTTTTCTCTGTTGCCTGGTAAATTTCTAAATGGTCTATATCTGCAGATGTCTTCTCAAGGGAAATTTCCTTCTCACCTCCATTTTCGTCAAGTAAAACCACCGACATACCAGATGCATCTTCCAGGAAAGCCTGCTTGTTTTCATCTTTAACAGTTACACTGATCATTGGGCTTGGTGAGATCAGTTCGCCATCCATAATATGCACGCCATCAAATGCAACATCCATTATCGGGTGTAACTTAGTTTTTACTTTGAAAGGGACAACATAAATGTTGTTGAAATAGTGTTGCTCCGGCTGCAGACGCGGGTTTACATAAACACTCACTCTATAGTTGCCATCCAGTGCTGTAGTATTCAGCTCATAATTAAAGTTAACAGTAGCATTGCCCGCAAGTGCTGCCAGCTTTAGTCGCTTCTGGATAGGTTGTATACCATCGCCGGTCACTGTTACATCTACTGCCAGTGAATCGCGGAAGGCGAACGGCGTAATATTCTGGAAAGCCATTGGCAACGTAATCTTTCCTCTGTTTGCCTGCTCAGTAAGTATAGCTTCGCTAACCTGTACCAGGTCCGGCCTGATCACACCTTCAGGAGCTGCCTCATAGAATACCATCCACTGATCCAGTTGTGGTGCAGAGCGGTCTGTAGCATCTGACAGCGTAGCCTGTAACTGTAAATGCGGATAAACAGCAGCGTCAATATGAGACAGGTCAAAGCTTTTGGAGGTCACATCTTCTGCGAGCACAGCAGGAACACCTTCCGTATTAACTCCTATCAGGCGCAAAGTATAATCGTCGTTTCCGGCTTTATAACGCTCTATATTATGGTGCAGGGTTCCCCAGCTTAATGCCGGTCCGATCAATGATGATGTAATTTCGCCTGAGGCTTGGTTAGAACGTAATGTTACCCGTAATGCTACCTCTTGTTGGGTAGGTACTATTCCACCTGTTGTTGCAGTTGCCTCATGCATGGTGCCTGGCGTGGCTCCTTTCTTACCCAGTAAAGCATAAGGGTAACCGTTTTTCAGGTTATCGATCATTCCGGCACCTATACTCTTAAAGGCCGCTTTCTGACTAGCCGTAAAACTTTCGAAAGGTACTTTGTTTATACTTACCACCGCCACATAATACCCTTCAGGTACCTGGTTGAGGAAGGCCTCAACGTTAGCCCTTACAGTGGCATTGTTCATGTCCCTGAACTGGTACAGGTAATCGTAGCCATTACACGGTGTTGCAAAATTAAGGCCTCGCACCAGTTCCAGCGTCTTATCATTGATCACCACCATGTACAACCTCGATAAAGTGCTGCTCTCAGGATAATCGCAGGATACGCTCAGCAGGTGCTTATCATTGAGGAATATACCGTAAGGCGGGTTTGTATAACGAAGATCTCCACCACGTGTTTTAATAGAAACATCGGCAACACCGGGTATAAATTTAAAGTGAGGGGTGCTTTCATTGATCAATACCTTATTGCCGGTAATGTCCTTAAACTGCCCGGCGTGGCTCTGTGACCAGCCTGATTTGGTTCCGTTTATTACTCTGAAGGAGCTAGTGGCATATAAGGTATCCTCTCCGGCTTCGTAGTGCTGAAAACGTGCCCGCCAGTAATACACTGTACTATCAGGTAAGTTGCCTAAGGTTGCTACATCTACATCCCAGGTAGGTAATATAGAATTGGCAGTTGTAAAAGACCTCTTAAGATTGCTGTTAAAAGCATCCGTTGTATCTACTTCCAAGTAAAAACCTTGCCTGTTTTCAGCAAGCTTTGTGGTTTGCACCACCACCTTTACATTTTTACTGTTTACTATACTAAAGTTAGCAGGTGCAATGGCAGTTAAACCATTTGCAGGGAAGTAATGCTGGAAAGTGGCCACGTTATTCGTCTCATCCAGTTCATCCACAGCCTGATCCCCATCCAGCATTACCTCAAAGGTATTCATACCTAAAGCAGCGATATCTTTGTTACTTAAAGGTATAGTAATACTACCCTTCTTCAGGATTGGGGCTACTTTTAGCTTTACAGGATCAAGTACGGTATTATCAGCCAGCGTACGTTTTACCGAAATCGTAACGGAGTCTGTAATGGCTTTACCAAAGTTGTTGACTCCCAGCGTTACATTAAAACTTTCTACATCAGCGGTTACTATACTTCCCGGCACTGCACTTACCACATCAGATTCGCTCTCAATGGCAGCATAGTCAGGTTTGGAAGGATTGTAAATTCTGATAGCCGGGTCGCCCTGCAGCACCATTTCCATCGCCATAGCGGTCGCCAAGTCGCTGGACGAAGTTTGCAGTACATTTTTTATTGTTTTCTGCTGTACCTCGCCTATCGTTTTACCATAATATTCAGGGTCCTGAAAGGCGGTATGATAGAAGTTGGAACTATAAATATTAAGGAAACCTGGATAACCTGCCTCGGCATGGGCTATAAAAGCAATGGCACCTTTATCCGGGGTATTTATCCAGTCTTCGCCAAACGATCTGTTGTTGGGTATAAATGAATCGCCGGAGTTACAGCCATTCATCAAAATCACAGGATATTTGTCTTTATTGTTATACCCGTTAATTGCGCTGGATACATAGCCTATATCCAAATCGGTTACACCCGGAGAGCTATGGCCAAAGAAAGTAAGTAGCGAAAGGCCGGCATTTACTTCGTTGGCAACATTTATACTTTCTACTACTTCACTTACATTCTGTCTGTATTTTTCAATAACATTTGCACCTAAGAACGGACCTTCTGCTATCTGTTTATAGTTTCTCAGGTACCCGGCTATCTGGTTGATTTCAGAAATGTTACTGCCACCACCTAACTGAAGTATATTTTTTCGCCATGGCAATCCTTCAGGCAAGGCTTCATAGGCAATTACTTTATTAAGGTAATTGATGATATCTTCTGGTTTTGTAGCAGCCAACCTGCCCGTCGACATAGAAGGCACATAGGAGTTCTGTTCGAAGTCGGCTGTAAAAAACACATCAGAAACCGGAGCTAATCCAGTAGGTACCAGATCAACCTCATGAACCTTGTTAAAGCGCGCGCCTATATGATAGTAGCTATACTTACCGCCATAGATGTTGATATACTCCGGTGAGCCATACTTTACACCTTTGCCTATTATAAACAGGTGTTTCGGCCGCTCCGATTTCTTCATATACTTCATCATTCGGCGTATACCATTCACAGAGTATTCGCCATAATGAAACTGATCTATGACCTGGTCCATATGTACCAGCAACGTATCATAACCGCCGCCCGCCTGAGAAGCCCTGTAAGCAGCAAATTGTTCCGGTGCACGAAATTCAGTTCCTGCTACCTTCTTCATCAGTCGCCTGTTTGTAACTATAATATAGTTATGTGCCTCAGGTGTTATTTGCCTGAAGCGGATGTTCTTTTCGCGTCGGGTTGGTTTCCAGGGCTTAGCAGCATTTGCTACTAAAATTTTACGGGTAGTTGCGTTACCATCTATTACAAAGCCTTTACCGGAGCCTGCAACACTTCCTTCAATCCTGATCGGATTATAAGGGTCGGTTACATCATAGGCTATACTTGCAGCCGGTGCGCCTGCCAACTCATAATAAGGAGCAGCGCCACGGGTAGAGTCTGTATAAAATATAAGTTGATTTTGTGTGGCCGGAAAACTGGTACGTTGCGGGTATATAACTTTTGCATACCCGAAACTTACCTGGTTCTGTGTATAGTTAGGATCCGGGAGGTCAGGTACGGTTTGTATAGTGATCTGGCCTGAGGAAGAAATATCCGTAAACTCCAGCGTCGCATTGCCTTTCGCAAAATTATCTCCAAAAACCTGGAAACGACTTAGCTGCTTTGCTGTACTACCTACCAATAGGTTTACAACAAAATCGTGCATGATCTGATTTGATGTACCCACCAGGTACTCCAGACGTGGTTTCGGGCCTGTATTAACAACGTTGGTTAAAATGCCGGCACCGCTGGTAGTATAGGACTTTGGATAACGGGAGGAATTAGAATAATAACCTTCTCCTTCATCCAGCCACGGCATTCTGTTTTCGCCATATGCCTTACCAAGGTAATACCGGTCTGTATTTAAGAATAATGCCTGTTGTAAATGGTATGGTTCCGGTGTTTTACCAGCCACTGCCGGATTATTCTGGCGCATGCGCTTTCCGGGTGTGGCCGCTACAGTCAGAAAATAAGAAGCTGTATCGGTATATAGGCTGTATAGTTGATGAGGCTGATGTGTTGGGTTCTTGTATAACTCTTTGTCAAGGGCGCCATCGTTTCGTTCGCCAAAAAACTCCAGGTAATCCTGTGCATCAAGGCGCCCGTCCTGCTGGCCGGCAACATAAACAGCTACTTCTTTTCCTCTCCTGAACAGTTGCAGGTTCTGCGGATTTATAGCTCCCAGCCCAAGGCTATCCAGGTAACCATAGCTCAGGCGGTGCAACCCTGTATTTGTTACTTTTAATTTATGGTATGTCTGCTGATAATTAATCCATTCGTTGCCGTAGGTACTTTGTGCCTGCACCGTAATAGTGGCAACTCCTATCAAAAGGAAGAACAGGAAGCAGATGCGTTTAATAATAGTAGCGATACGCATAGTTCAATACCTTATTTAAAAGAATAGCCCATCGATATTATAATAGAAGAAGTGTTGGCATTAGAGATGGAGTTTTTCTCTCTGTCGCTCATGCGCGAAAGTGCCAGGTCCAGGTGGAAGCCATTTGATAAAAAGCCCACGCCAAAATTCGGTTGCACCTGTGTTGCAGTGCTGCCATCAAAACGGGTTGTTTGCTGGTAATTGCTTAACCCGCCTCGCACAAATACAGATTTAGCATAAACAAGTTCCACCCCTACATGCGGATCCACAGATACAACATCAGACTTAAGCAGCACATTACGCTTACCATCAAAAGTAAAATCTATGTCTGTTGAAAGGAGTGCAGAGAATTTATCATTGATCTGGAAATTTCTTCCGACCCCAACTATAACACGCGGCAAGGTAAGTTCAGCTGTATTTTCAGGCAGGTCGTTCCCAGTTTGCTCATAGGCATCTTCCAGTTCTTCAACGTTGTGGGTCCAGGCAGTAAAGGTGGTGGTAATATCTTTCGCCATTACACCAAATTGCCATTCGTCACGCTGTAACTGTGCGCCTGCATCTATGCCAAACCCCCAAGCATTTGCAAAATCACCAACATTGCGGTAAATAATCTTAGCACTGGCTCCTAACTGTAGTCCTTGTATAAGATTGCTGTGCCGCGCATAGGATAATAGTACGGCATAATCGGCTACTGAGAAAAACTTTATACTATCGTACTGGATATGGCCGAACTCATTCTGCAGGCGGCGGGTATCTGCAATATCATCTACGCCAAGCCTGATTATAGAAACAGCCAGTGCGCTGTTTGTATCAATAGGCATGGCAAAGCTTCCGAAATCGTTTTTAGCTATACCTGCAAATAATTCGGAGTGCATCAGCGCTATGTTATACTTATCAGGCAGGCGCAGCAAACCAGCAGGGTTCCAGTAGCCGGAAGTAGCATCGGTGGTAATGGCAGACTGTACATTACCCATACCCAGGGCACGTGCACCTACACCTATATTAAGAAACTCATTGCTATACTTGGGAGCAGTTACCTGGGCCTCTACGGTAAAACAGGACGCAAGAAACAACACTACCAGCAGGCACTTAAGAGTAAAATTGTGCATAGACAAAACAAATTGTTTGCAAACTTAACCAGATCAGCCGGATAAAGCCGGATGGGAAGCAATATTACCTGATTTTCCCTCTAACACCACATTACCTGAATAAGTTGTGTTTTGGAGAAATATATTTTTAATTCAAAAATACAACATAAAAATATAATTAATCCCTCCTTTTAAACCCTTCTAAAAAAGTTACGTAATTATTTTTACACAGTACCTTGCTTTACATAGTACCTTATATTATATTTGTCTCAACATTATAACCTCATCATCATGAAAGTAGAAAACACACAAGTGCAGATGCGGAAGGGAATTCTGGAATTCTGCATACTGGAGATTATCTCTCGTGGTGAAGTATATGCGTCCGATATGTTGGAAGAGCTGACAGCAGCCAAGATGATCGTTGTGGAGGGAACCCTTTACCCGTTATTAACCCGCCTCAAAAACGCGTCACTTCTCGACTATAGCTGGGTAGAATCCACTTCGGGGCCTCCCCGCAAATACTACACCTTAACAGAAACCGGCCGTGCCTTTCTGGAGCAGCTTCGCGATACCTGGCAGGAACTGGTAGAATCAACAGACTTCATTATCCAAAACAAGAAAGCCCAACAGTCATGAAAAAGAATATAAGCATCAACTTACAAGGCATCATCTTTTATATAGAAGAGGATGGCTATGAGCAGCTGAGCAGATATTTGGCTTCTGTGCGCTCGTACTTCTCAAACTATGAGGGGCACGAAGAAATAGTAGCAGATATCGAGTTGCGCATTGCTGAAATCTTTTCAGCACGACTTTCTCCGGCAAAACAGGTTATAACACAAGAAGACGTGCAGTACCTGATTGCCAGAATGGGTAATGTTACGGAGTTTGAGGTAATGGACCCTGTTGAGGAAGAAATTCCTAACTATGGCACAGGTGGCGCTGCTACTGCCTCAGCCGCTTATGCCGCACCTGGCACTAAAAAACTATACCGTGATGTAAACCGCAAAGTAATAAGTGGGGTTTGTGCAGGTATAGCCAATTACCTTAATCTGGATGTGGTATGGGTACGTCTGTTCTTTATACTGTTCCTGGTACTGGGTATCTTATCTGCAGGCATATCTGCGGCAGCTGCCGTTATACTTTATATTGTGTTATGGATAGCCATGCCGGAAAGCCATGAGCTACCGGACACAACCGTTAAGAAGTTATTCCGTGACCCTGAAGACAAAAAACTGGGTGGTGTGGCAAGCGGTATAGCCAAGTATTTTGGTGTAGATGTAGCTGTCGTGCGCATCCTGTTTCTGGTATCCATCTTTTTGGGTGGCTTTGGTCTGATCTTATACATTGTGCTTTGGATAGCGGTACCGGAAGCGGTAACGCTAACCGAGCGCATGCAAATGCAGGGAAGCCCTGTTACGCTGGCAGGTATAGAACATACGCTTAAGGAAAACCTGAACATGAAAGACCAGAATGGCCAGGAAAGTACACTTGCTAAGGTCATCTTGCTGCCTATACGCCTTATTTCCCAGATCATTACCTGGATGGGAAGAGCTCTAGGACCTATACTAGCTTTTCTGGTTGTACTTATTCGCGTAGCAGCCGGCATATTCCTTTTACTGGTTTCTGTAGGGTTAACTGTTGGCTTGTTCAGCGCTTTCTTTGCCTCAATGGGCTGGTTAGACAACACAGACATGATTCAGATGGGACCATTTTCGTCTTCTATCTGGCTGGGCGGATTTCCCAGATTCGGATTGGTTGCAGGTCTTGTTGTAGGCCTAATCCCCCTTTTGTTCCTTATAATGCTTGCAATCGGCTTACTTGCTAAACGCTTCTTTATGCGGCCTACTGTAGGCTGGTCGTTGTTCGGTGTTTGGATAGCAGCTCTTATAATCATGATTGCTTCTATAATATCGTATAGTGCCAACTTCCAGAGAAGTGGTGAGATAGAAATAACCAAAACTATACCTGCTGCTGGTGTAAGGGTACTGGATGCGTATGACCTGGACCTAGAATACAATAATCTTTACATAGATGTAAGAGAGCATGCAGGTCCTAACATTGAAGTTATCCAGCAAATAGAAGCTAAAGGTCGCACTGAAGCAGAAGCCAAGCAGAACGCACGTATGGTAACTTACCGTGTAGTACAGCAGGATTCTACCCTTCGTTTCGATAACAGCTACGAATTTAAAGAAGGTGCCCGTTTCCGTGACCAGGACCTGACTATTGTGTTAAGACTGCCGAAAAACAAGCCGTTCCGCCTGACCCGTGAATTTGTATACTTGCTTCCTAGCGCCACATTCGACCAGGATTATGGTTATGACAAAATTGAGAGAAATACCTGGCAGGTAAAAGGCGATATGCTGGAATGCTTAACCTGTGCAACTGATACACTTGATACCGAAGATACAGAAACTGACTTTAATGTAGATGCTGACTTTGAAGACTTCGGAAATAATGAAAGCGTGCTACTGGATATGCAGGATTATGGCTCTAACAGCAAAGCTTTCCAGGTATCTGATTTTGAGCGTATCAGTATTTCAGGTCCTTACCATGTTCAGATCAAGGAAGGCAAAACGCATAAAGTAACTGTGCGTGGCCCCGAAAGAGAGATCAGACGCATGGAAGTAGATACGAACAGCGGCGAACTTACTATAGAATCTGAAGACAATGTGATAAACCTGTTCGAAAACCATGATCCGGTATTAATACAGATTACTGTACCCGAACTGGAGAGCCTGCACCTGGGTGGTGCCATTAAAGCTGATGTAACGGGCATTAATGCCAACGAACTTTACTTAGGATTAGCCGGGGCAACAAAAGCAGCCATTAATGTAAGAGCCAAAACATTACGTGCTGATGTTGCAGGTGCATCTAATACCCTGTTTACAGGTACCACCGATAAGTTTGAACTGGAAGCAGCAGGAGCCTGCAAAATAGATGCAGACCAATTACGTGCCAGCGATGTGGTTGTAGAAGCTTTAGGTGCCACCAAGGCCGACGTATATGCTACTGGAAGTCTGCGTGCAGAAGCATCTGGAGCAAGTCGTATTACTTATAAAGGCAACCCACGCAGCACTCAAATAGACGCTGATGGTGCAAGCAAGGTATCGCGGCAGTAGACTTTTACTTCCAAAGCTTTTAATAAAAGCGGGCTAAATCAACATAAGTCGACTTAGCCCGCTCCAAAATTGCTTAAGTACAAAATAAAACTTTTATACTTAAAGTATAAGGTAATACGTTAAGTATTCAATCACCCTGTTTGTTTAGTTGTTTGATGATTCTGCTAAAGCTTCTTCTCAATATCAGGGGAGAAGCCTAAGCAGATTTTTTTCTTTTAACTATAAGGTTTTCTTATTCACAACCGCCAGCCCCTTCTGCTCTCCAATCTGCAATAAGTAAGCATAGGCATCTTCAAACTCATTTTTTACTTTCCCTTCTAATATAGCTTCTGTAAGCACCTCCTTCAACTCCCCTACTGTTTTAGAAGGTTTCAGGTCAAATGTTTCCATGATGATCTCGCCGGTAATAACAGGCTGGAAGTTGCGTAGTTTGTCGCTTTCCTCTACTTCAACCAGGCGTTTCTCAACTTTATCGAAATTCTGGATATAGCGTTTTACTTTTGCGTCGTTTTTGGAGGTAATATCAGCGCGGCATAAAGCCATTAAGGCATCAATATCATCACCGGTTTCAAAAAGTAATCTGCGGATAGCAGAATCTGTAACGGTTTCTTTCACCAGCGCGATGGGGCGCAAATGCAGGCGCACGAGTTTCTGTACGAACTTCATGTGCTCGTTTAGAGGCAGCTTTAAATCTTTAAATATCTTAGGCACCATGCGTGCGCCGCGGTCTTCGTGCCCATGAAAGGTCCAGCCTACTTTTGGCGAATAGCGTTTGGTATCTGGTTTGGCAATATCATGAAGTATAGCCGACCAGCGCAACCACAGATCATTTGAAACCTGCGCAACATTGTCGAGCACCTGCAGGGTGTGGTAAAAATTATCTTTATGCGAGTTGCCGTTTCTGGTCTCTACACCCTGCAGTTCTACCATTTTCGGGAAGATCAGGTGCAGTAAGCCGGAAGTAAACAGCAGTTTAAAGCCATAGCTAGGCACCGACGCAAGTATAATCTTATTCAGTTCATCCGTTATCCGCTCCTGCGATACTATTTTAATGCGTTCTTTATTATCAATAATGGCATCAAACGTATCAGGGTCGATGTCAAAACCAAGCTGCGTGGCAAAACGGATGGCGCGCATCATACGCAACGGGTCATCAGAAAAAGTTATACCTGGTTCTAAAGGGGTGCGAATAATCTTCCGCTTCATATCCTTCAGGCCATCAAATTCATCTATCAGCTCACCATAGTTGGCTTTATTTAAACTTATACCCAGCGCATTGATGGTGAAATCTCTACGCTTCAGGTCATCATCCAAAGTGCCTTGTTCTACTTCAGGCTTGCGCGAGTGCTCTCTGTAGGACTCTTTGCGGGCACCTACAAACTCTACTTCCCAATCGCCGGAACGGAGCATGGCAGTACCAAAATTCTTGAAAACAGAAACCTTGGGTTTATGATGCATTTTCTTGGAAACCAGCTCTGCTAGCGCAATTCCATCTCCGATGCAAACAACATCTATGTCTTTTGAAGGTCGCTTTAAAACAAGGTCGCGTACAAACCCCCCGATTACATAAGCATCTACACCAAGCTCTGCCGCCGCAGTAGCTACAACATCAAAAACAGGATTATCGGGCAGTTTTATAGTTTCCATCAAAAAGTAAAACCTCAGGTGGTTTTGCCACACCTGAGGCACAAAAATAAGGTAATAAATCGAAAGCGCCTTAGCAGGACAAAAGACAATTAGGTAAAGTATAAGCTCAAATACTTTGTTATTTGTCAGAAAAACCTTTGCTTATAGTTACTCCCGTATAGTTTCTGTTTCGCCGTTGGCCTTTATCTTAACGATGCGCGATGGCTTAGCCGCTGTATCTTCGTCCTGGCGCCAGCGCACTACATAATCAACCCGCTTTTTAACTTCTTCGTCTATCTCGGCAAATGTAGCCGGAGATTTACCACCACTCAGGTTAGCAGACGTGGATACCAGTGGTCTGTCAAGTTGCCGTATCAGGCGATGGCAGAACTCATCTTTTACCACACGTATAGCTATACTTCCGTCTGGGGCAATCACTTCTTCTGGCAGGTTTCGGGCTCCTTCAAAAATATAGGTAGTTGGTTGGTCCTGCTCTTCCAGCATTTTCTCGAAGTTCTCAGGCACTTCCTCCACATAATGTCTTACCATGTCAGCGTCTGCCACCAATATAATCATCGACTTTGAAGGATCGCGCTCTTTTATCTTGAACACTTTTTGCACAGCTTTAGCCTCTTCCGCATCGCAACCTATTCCCCAAACTGTATCTGTAGGGTAAAGGATTACATTCCCCATCAGCAGCTCCTCTTCGGCTGCCTGTACTTCCTTAAGTAATTGATTTAAACTCATAGTTTTAAATTGCTTATTGTTGATTGTCAATTGTTGGTTTATTCAGCTGAACCTGTTCCCACTTACTGTAGCAGAGAAACAATCAGCAATTAACGTATCTCCTGTGTCAGTTCTACCAGCACGCCGTTGGCACTTTTAGGGTGCACAAAACAAACCAGTTTATTATCCGCGCCTTTTTTGGGTTGCTCGTTCAGAAGTATAAATCCCTCCTGCTTCAGGCGCTCCATCTCTGCTATAATATCTTCTACTTCAAACGCGATGTGATGGATACCTTCACCTCGTTTTTCGATAAATTTAGCAATAGCGCTATCTGAGTTTGTAGCTTCCAGCAGCTCTATTTTGGTATCGCCAGCTCTGAAGAACGATGTATTTACACCTTCTGACTCTACATACTCTGTTTTATACGGTTCTACGCCCAACAATTTATAATATAAGGCATTTGCTTCGCTAAAATTTTTTACGGCTATGCCAATGTGTTCAACCTTCTTCATTTTTTATTTGTAATTAGTCTAAGTAACCTTTTTTTAGTAATTTTGCACCGAATCAAAACTAATCATTTCTGCAAACTGTTTAGTTAACAGTATAAAAAGAGATATAAAAAGTGCTATGCTAACATTTCCGATATATTTAGATAACAACGCTACTACGCCACTAGACCCGCGCGTACTTGATGCGATGATGCCTTACCTGACAAACAAGTTTGGTAATGCTGCCTCTCGTAACCACGCTTTTGGCTGGCATGCAGAAGAAGCCGTTGATTATGCCCGCGAGCAGATTGCAGCACTTATCAACTGCAATCCTAAAGAAATTATCTTTACATCTGGTGCTACTGAGTCTGACAACCTTGCTATCAAAGGTGTATTCGAGATGTATGCATCTAAGGGTAATCACATTATTACAGCTACCACCGAACATAAAGCTGTACTGGATACGTGCAAGCATATCGAGAAGATTGGTGGTAAAGTAACTTACCTGCCAGTTGACAGCAAAGGCCTTATCGACCTGAAGCAACTGGAAGAGGCAATTACAGATAAGACTATACTTATCTCTATTATGTATGCCAATAACGAAGTTGGTGTCATTCAGCCGATCAAAGAAGTTTCTGCTATCGCTAAAAAACACGGTATTTTATTCTTTACTGATGCTACGCAGGCAGTAGGCAAAATACCTGTGGATGTAGAAGCTGACGGCATCGACCTGATGGCTTTCTCTGGTCACAAAATGTATGGCCCTAAGGGTGTTGGTGCATTATACGTACGCCGTAAAAACCCACGTGTTAAAGTTACTGCCCAGATGGATGGTGGCGGACACGAGCGTGGCATGCGTTCTGGTACACTTAACGTGCCGGGTATTGTTGGTCTTGGTAAGGCTGCCGAGATCGCGAAGCAGGACATGGAAAAAGATACTGCCCGTATTTCAGCTATGCGTGATCGTTTAGAGCGTGAGCTCTTAACTATAGAAGAGTCTTATGTAAACGGTTCTGTAGAGCACCGTTTACCACACGTTTCAAACATCTCCTTTAAATATGTAGAAGGTGAAGGTTTGATGATGGGTGTAAAAGACATCGCCGTTTCTTCAGGATCTGCCTGTACTTCAGCTTCCCTAGAGCCATCTTATGTACTGAAGGCACTAGGACTGAGTGATGACCTGGCGCACTCTTCGCTACGTTTCGGTTTCAGCCGATTTACTACGGATGAAGAAGTGGACTATGCGATTGACCACGTAAAAGAAGCGGTTTCAAAACTTCGTGAAATGTCTCCGCTTTGGGAGATGTTCAAAGAAGGTATCGACTTGAACTCTATTGAGTGGGCAGAACACTAGGAGGTAATTAAGAATTAGGAATTACGAATTAAGAATTGTTCGTGGTTCCTGATTCAACTCATAATTCTTAATTAATAATTTGTAATTAAACAAAGCTATGGCTTATTCAGATAAAGTAATTGATCATTATAACAACCCACGCAACGTTGGTACGCTTGATAAAGCGAAGAACAATGTGGGTACCGGCCTTGTAGGTGCACCTGAGTGCGGCGACGTAATGCGCCTTCAGATTGAAGTAGACGAGAACCAGGTAATCACTGATGCAAAGTTCAAAACTTTTGGTTGTGGTTCTGCTATCGCTTCTTCTTCGCTGGCTACTGAGTGGCTGAAAGGTAAAACTGTTGACGAGGCGTTGGCCATCGACAACATGGACATTGTGGAAGAACTGGCATTGCCTCCGGTTAAAATTCACTGCTCTGTTCTGGCTGAAGATGCAATTAAATCTGCCATTAACGACTACAGAGTAAAGAACGGTTTACCAGCTTTAGAGCTGCCTAAGTCTCACCACTAAGAAACCCGGACTCGCGAATGGAGTCGAAGACAGATGTGCACGTTGAGAGTGCACGCATTCAGAAGCAGATTGAGAACCACTTAGGAATAAGCGGAAGCAGTCTGCTTTTTGAATTCCGGCAGATGGATGACAAAGTTCGTCTGGACCTGATCACAGTAAATCCGCGCCACCACCAGTCGTTCCTGTTCCATACCGAAACTGGTTACGACCGTGTGGATGTGCTTCGCAAAATGCTGGAGTATGTGCAGAACTACCGTGATAAGGAAAGCTCTTTTACAATACAGTGGATGTCCCGTGGCGATAAGGAATTGAATACTTCTTACTTCCGGGCTCGTAATATGTATGAAGCGCTTGATAAATTATACTTTGGCCGCGACATGAACACTATCACTGTATTTAGTGTTGTAATGAATCCGGTATCTTAAAGATTTATAGTTATGATAACAGTATCAGATAAAGCAAAAGAGAAAGTTATAAAGCTGAAGCACGATGCGCAGCTGGATGATACCTTCCGTTTGCGTGCATCTGTTGCAGGCGGTGGTTGCTCCGGCCTGTCCTACCAGCTCGACTTTGATGACGAAGTAAAGCCAATGGATCAGGAGTTTGAAGATAAAGGAGTGAAAGTGGTAGTAGATATGAAAAGCTTCTTGTACCTGGCCGGTACAGAACTAGATTTTTCTGACGGACTGAATGGCAAAGGCTTCTTCTTTAACAACCCCAACGCCAGCCGTACCTGCGGTTGTGGCGACAGTTTCTCGGTGTAATAAAATAACGCAGCTTATATACAGAGCAAAAGGGCAGCTACTTTAGAGTAGCTGCCCTTTTTGTTTTACTCCAAATTATACCTAGCGTTTTATAAACCTGAGTACCTGGCGCTGTCCAGTCTTGTCGAAAATAAGCAAACTATAAATACCAGCTTGCAACGTATTTACTGCTATAAGGTGTTGTGTATCATTCGCAACTAATTCCTGCTTATATATTTCACGGCCAGCCAGATCAACTATACTTATACTTTGTCCTGCACTTTGAGGTATCACCAGGTTTAAATTCTCTGAGGCTATAGTTGGAAAAAGTATAGCATTATTATGGGGTTGCACATTTACTTCTACCAATTTAGAATAAGTAAAAGAGCCATCAAGATCTACCTGCTTTAATCTGTAATAAGACAACTCTGCAAGTGGATTGGCATCTGTAAAGCTGTATGCAGTACGGGTAACGTTATTTCCTTTGCTTTTTACTGCAGCTATACTTGTAAACTCTTTGCCGTTCTGGCTACGCTCAATTATAAAATGCTTATTATCTTTTTCTGAAGCAGTTGCCCAGCTAAGTTTCACTTTGTTGTGGTCTGCTTTGGCAGCAAAACTTATCAATTCAACAGGAAGTATACCAGGGGCTTTAGTTTGTTCGATGCTCCAGGTCATACTAAAATCATCAATAGCTAGACCATGATCATCGTAGAGGTCGTTCAAATCTTTCCAGCGAAGCATAACATAATGTCCGGCAGGTATAGTTACGGGTACCACAGCTGACAAAAACTTACGGTTTGCAGATGCATTTCCGTCTAAGCCGCCAGGGGCTGATTTAAAGACAGGGCTTTTAAAATCGAGCTCTGGCACATTTGTCCAGCCGGCATCTGATTTTGGGGACAGATTAAAGGCAGCTGCATCAGCGTTTATAGCATACCAGAAAGTTGTTGCCTGTTGGGGAGCTGAAGAGCTTGAACTACGCCATTGCTCTCCTGTAAAGCTGATGTTGAGGGCTGTAATGTTACTGCCGGTATTGTTCTGTATAAGTAATCCCCATGCAAATTCGCCAACTGTAGCGGTAGCCGAACTGATAGCACCTAATGCACGATCTGTACTACCGGCCGGTCCAAAACTATAAAGTCCACCAGCGTTTGAAGATCCCGTACCGTAAAGCAAAGTTGTTGTAGTAGGTATAGTTCGATTCAGGTACCACCCCGGGAAGTACTGTGTGCCGCTTACCCATGTTCCTGTGCTTGTTGCTGGTAGCGCATCAAAGTTTTGGGAATAACTTGTTGTGAAAGAATTAATACTGATCTGGGCACTAGCATCCGGAGAAACTAATAGTCCTAGTAAGAATGAGCCGCAACATAAAACTTTTGTAATCCGAGTAAAATGTTTCATCATACGCTATTATACCTTAAGCTGTAATCCTATTTCTTTAGTGGAACCCCCTGCTCCAATAATTGTCAGCTTAACTTTCTGCGTATTATTATAGTTCAATTTTTAATTACAGAGTATTGAAAAATTTCTATTTTGTTGTTGCTACCCTAGGCATGTGTCTACTCATGTTTAATTAAGCATCGAAAAATTGATTATATTCAAGGGTTAAGATATAAATAGATCGTTTATGAACACGAAACTTCTCATGACCTCCAGTGCAATAGTTTTGGGTATTACAGGCTTATTGCTTTCATTTCTACCGCAGGAGATTTTGGAATACGCTGGTGCAAGTTCAGTTGTGCTCTTCCCAATTTTCCTGCAACTGCTTGGTGCTGCCTATTTGGGTTTCGCCATGCTAAACTGGATGGCAAAAGGCAACCTGATTGGTGGTATCTATAGCAGGCCTGTTGCTATAGGTAACCTGGCACACTTCGTTATCGGCGGACTAGCCCTTCTAAAATCTGCATCTACGGTACCTGATGGAACAGCAATGTGGATAGCAGGTGCCGTTTATACTATTTTCGCTGCACTGTTTGCTGTAGTTACTTTCACACATCCTATCAAGGAAGTACAAACTTCAAAGGCATAAAAGCATATACTTATTAGTCCGGTAGTTCATCCGGAGAAGAGCATTTACCAAGGGCTGTGTTTAAAATAATCCTCTGGCAAAGCCAGGTGGCAGCAGACTTCTGTCCTTTATTTTTGTCTTCTTAACAAATTAACAAATCAATTTTTCCACAGGAATAGGTCAATAACAGAACGTGTTAGCTATTTTTCCACGTAACATACCCATCGTTTTGATTTTTTATTCCTAAATCTTCAAATTACCTTAGCAGTCTAAACCTGTTTTATTATGACTCAATTCGGAAATAACGCAGACATCCGCAACGACTGGAGTCTGGACGAGATAAAAGCGATTTACTATAAGCCAGTGCTCGAACTAATTGTAGAGGCGGCTAATGTTCATAAAAAATACCAGGCTACCGGAGAAGTACAAGTGTGTACTTTACTTTCTGTTAAAACCGGTGGTTGTCCTGAGGATTGCTCCTACTGTCCGCAGGCAGCGCGTTTCCATACTGATGTAGAAGTACATAAACTGTTGAGTCAGGAGCAGGTGCTAACTGCAGCACAGCGTGCAAAAGATGGTGGCTCTACCCGTTTCTGCATGGGTGCTGCATGGAGAGAAGTGCGCGATAACCGCGACTTCGACAAAGTGCTGGACATGGTGAAAGGCGTTAACGAAATGGGCCTTGAAGTTTGCTGCACGCTTGGTATGGTTAACGAATACCAGGCCGAAAAGCTGAAAGAAGCTGGCTTGTATGCTTACAACCATAACTTAGATACATCACAAGAAAACTATAGCAATATCATTACCACCCGTACCTACGACGACCGCCTGGATACGATTGAAAACGTGCGTAAAGCTGGCATCTCGGTTTGCTCTGGTGGTATTATTGGCTTAGGTGAGACTGATGAAGACCGTATCGGTATGCTTCATACCTTGTCTACCTTAGTGCAGCATCCTGAATCTGTTCCGGTAAATGCGCTGGTTCCGGTAAAAGGTACACCACTTGAGAACCAGCCATTGGTTACGGTCTGGGAAATGGTACGCATGATCGCGACAGCCCGTATCCTGATGCCAAAAACAATGGTTCGTCTGTCGGCTGGCCGTGAGCGCATGAGCGTAACTGATCAGGCTTTATGCTTCCTGGCTGGCGCGAACTCCATCTTCACAGGTGAAAAACTGTTGACAACGCCAAACCCGGATTTCGATCAGGATAAAGCCATGTTCGAACTGTTAGGTTTATCTCCACGCAAATCGTTCAAAGAAGAAGCACAGCACGTGTGCTAGTTATTAGTACTTAGACATTAGATATTTCTTTTACTGATTACTCATTCAAGAGTCTAAATACTAACATCTAATGTCTAACATCCTAAATAAACTGCAGCAAAAGCTGGCTGAACGGGCAGCGCAGGGGAACTTGCGTGCGCTTAAAACCAGTACCGGCCTGATAGATTTCTGTTCTAACGATTACCTCGGGCTTGCCCGTTCTGAAAAGCTTCGTGAGTTAATAAGTCAGGAAGAAGACAAGTATAAATCATTGCCATTGGGCGCGACCGGCTCCCGGCTTTTATCCGGTAACCACCCGCTTTTCGAAGAACTGGAACGTATAATCGCAGCTTATCACAAAGGTGAAGCGGCATTGCTTTTTAACTCTGGTTACATGGCAAATGTGGGGTTGCTATCGGCCCTACCGCAGCGTGGCGATACCGTTTTTTACGACGAAGCCAGCCATGCTTCTATGAAAGACGGTTTGCGCCTGAGTTTTGCGAAGAGCTACAGTTTTAAGCATAACGATGTAGCTGATCTGCAACAAAAGCTAAAGCACGCTACCGGGCAGATTTATATTGTGGTAGAATCGGTTTACTCGATGGATGGAGATAAGGCTCCGCTTGAAGAACTGGCTATACTTTGTGATGAGCATAATGCCGCCCTTATAGTTGACGAAGCCCATGCAGTAGGCCTTTATGGAGAAAAAGGAGAAGGCTTAACAGCAGCTTTGGGTTTACAGGATAAAGTTTTTGCACAGGTGATAACTTACGGTAAGGCCATGGGCAACCACGGCGCCGCTATAGTTGGTCCAAAGGTGCTCCGCGAGTTTCTGATAAACTATAGCCGGGCATTTATTTATACTACCGGATTGCCAACGCATACTTTGCTGGCTTTAAAATGTGCTTATAGTTTGCTACCGCAACTACAACACGAACGTGAGCGGGTTAAGCAACTGGCAGCTCAGCTATACAGTCAGTTTAATACTATTAGAGGCATCCGATGCACACCCGCGGATAGTGTTATACTTTCTGTGTTTAAAGAAGATGCCGCCCAGTTGAAGCCGCTGGCTTTAGCTTTACAACAACAAGGTTTTGATGTACGTCCCGTTTTGTCGCCAACTGTACCGGAAGGCAAAGAACGACTGCGGGTAATTGTACACGTTTATAATACTGAAGAAGAAATTGTGGGCCTCGTGCAGGCCATAGCCAACCACTTATGAAACGTTATTTTGTGACAGGCATCGGTACGGAAGTAGGGAAAACCGTTGCCGCCGCTATTTTAACCGAAGCCCTGCAAGCCGACTACTGGAAACCAGTGCAAGCCGGCGGACTTGATTATACAGATACAGACACGGTGCGCAGCTTGGTTTCTAACCCTGTTTCTGTTTTTCACCCGGAAGCTTATCGCCTTAAAATGGCTGCATCGCCGCATAAAGCTGCCGCTGCCGAAGGTATAGAAATTGATGTACGCGGCATTACCTTACCCGAAACCAGCAACAACCTGATTGTGGAAGGTGCCGGTGGCCTGATGGTACCCCTAAACAAACGCTACCTTATACTCGACCTGGTGCAGCAACTGGGCCTGGAAGTGGTATTGGTATCGCGCAATTACTTGGGCAGCATTAACCACACGTTACTTACTGCTGAAGTGCTTCGCTACCGTAAGGTGCCAGTGGCCGGCATTATTTTTAACGGAGAAGAAAACAGCTCTACCGAAGACTTTATTGTGAAGTATACCGGCCTTCGCCGCCTGCCTTCTATCCGCCAGGAAGCTGATTTTTGCCCGGAAACCATCGCCCAGTACGCAAAAGAATTTGTGCCATATCTGTAACATCAACCAAGTATAGCCTATAGTTAAAACTCTACTAAACAGCATTTTATTAATCAATTAATTCCTGATGAACTTAGCCCAACGCGACCAAAGTATAATCTGGCACCCGTACACGCAGATGAAGACGGCCGATTTACCTATAGCTATAGTTCGGGGCGAAGGCCCTTTGCTCTTTGCTGAAGACGGAAAGGAATATATTGATGCCGTAGCATCATGGTGGGTAAACCTGCACGGACATGCACACCCCTATATAGCTGAAAAAGTAGCATCACAACTACAGACACTGGAGCATGTGATTTTTGCCGGGTTCACACATCAGCCTGCCGTAGAATTAGCTGAGGGATTACTGAAGATTTTGCCGGAAGGTCAGAGCAAAGTATTCTATTCAGATAATGGCTCTACAGCTGTGGAAGTGGCGCTTAAAATGGCGATACAATACTGGGCGAACATCGGTACTCCTAAAAAGAAGATCATCGCATTCCGGGACTCTTACCACGGAGATACTTTCGGGGCCATGGCCGTGAGCAGTCGCAGCGCTTTTACCGCTCCGTTCTGGTCGTACCTGTTTGATGTAAAATTCATAGATGTACCAGTACCTGGCAACGAAACTGAAACTATAAATCAACTTAAAACATTAGCTTTAGCCGGCGATGTAGCTGCTTTTATTTACGAGCCATTGGTATTGGGTACGGCCGGCATGGTAATGTACACACCTGAAGTGCTGGATGAATTGATGCAGATCTGTCAGCAGCATGAGATACTAACTATAGCCGATGAAGTGATGACAGGCTTTGGACGCACCGGAAAATTGTTTGCCAGCCATTACCTGCAGCACAGACCCGATATGGTTTGTTTATCGAAAGGCCTGACTGGCGGTACTATGGCGCTGGGCGTAACAACCTGTAACGATAAAATTTACGACGCTTTTCTGGCTGATGATAAGAGTAAGACATTGTTCCATGGCCATAGTTATACCGCCAACCCTGTTGCCTGCGCTGCAGGTATAGCCAGCCTGGAGCTACTGCTCAACCCGGTTACACAACAAAGTATAATTCGTATTGCTACAAAACACCAGGCTTTTGCAGAAGAACTCAAACAACTTTCAGGAATACGGGAAGTAAGACAGCAGGGAACTATACTTGCCATTGAATTTGCCGACGAAAGCACCTCTTATTTTAGCAACCTGCGCGATACACTTTACAATTTTGCCTTAGGGCAAGGGGTTATACTTCGACCATTGGGTAACATTATCTACATTATTCCGCCTTACTGTATTACAGATGAGCAACTGGAGAAAGTACACCAGGTTATACGTGGTATGCAGCTGCTGCTTACAGGTCAGCTAAACTCAAACTAAAGTCTTTGCAGGTATGAGCTTGCGGCTTGTGTAGTTGTGCGTACTTTTGCAGAGATTTGAAAGCTGAGAAAGAATATATCGTTATTAAAGGTTGCGGAGCAATTTCGCCACTAGGATCCAACCCTGGTGATATTGCTCAGGCTTATACTTCAGGCATCCCTGCTTTCAAAACAACTTTTCATCAGGAGCAGCCTACTCCCGTTGCAGTGCTTCCCGAAAAGGCAGAACACCAACTACAGGACCTTCTCAAGCAGAATCCAAACTATAAACACCTGGACAAGTCTGTTCTGATGGCAGTGTTTGCGGCACGCCAGGCAGCTGAACAGGCAGGTTGGCTACAGGAAGGATTCACTGATCATGATTTAGGTGTAAATATAGGTTCATCGCGAGGTGCAACCGGTTTATTCGAACAGCACCTGGACACATTTCAGCAGAGACAATTAACTGCCAGCGCTTCTCCTACCACTACTTTAGGCAACCTATCGAGTTGGGTAGCACATGCCGTTAATGCCGGTGGTGCTCAGATCAGTCATTCTATAACCTGCAGCACAGCACTTATGGCTGTTGCCAATGCAGCTGCCTGGTTAAAGGCAGGTATGGCTAAACGCTTTTTAGCTGGCGGCACCGAAGCCCCGCTCACTGACTTTACTATAGCTCAGATGAAAGCTATCGGTATTTACTCTAAATTACACAACCATACGTACCCTTGCCAGCCTTACGCTATGGTAAAGCAGAACACTTTTGTGTTAGGCGAGGGTGCCGCTGTTTTGGCCCTTGAACTGGAACCTGCCTCCATTATAACTCCCGGAACTATAGTTATAGAAGCTATAGGGTTAGGTTTTGAGTCTATTAAAAGTAAAACGGGTATCTCTGCTGATGGTCTTAACTTTCAGCAATCAATGCAGCATGCGTTACACCAGCTGCCAGACAACGAAAGAACAGTTGACCTGATAATTACACACACTCCGGGTACGGCTGCAGGCGATACTGCGGAGTTAAATGCTATCTCATCTGTTTTCAAAGAAGGGCTTCCTGCCATCACTACAAACAAATTTTTACTGGGTCATACTTTAGGCGCTTCTGGTGCGCTAAGTCTGCAGTATGCACTGTATATTTTACAGTCTCAGACTTTTCCTACCTTACATTACACAAACAACCTTCCATTTTCTGCTTCACACAAAAAGTATAAACGAATTATGGTAAACGCGGCCGGTTTTGGCGGAAATGCTGCCAGCATTATACTTAAACAACTATAAGCTTATTCAATAAATAGTATTTACCTAAGAAGCAATTGATTACGTGTTATAACACAAGATAAAATATCTTAAAAAAAGATAGCTAGTCATTTCTGTATTCTAATTTTTTATTGTTATTTGCACCACCAAATAATGTGACTATTATAATAAAACCATATAACTGTGGCATTTGCCAGTGCAATGGGTTTATCAAATTAATTCCAAAAATGTAAGCTTGATTATTATACTAAGTTAACCTGCCTCTATTCTACCTTCTCCAGAAGACAAAATAAAACTGTTAAAATTTTAGTTTTTAATTCCTTTTAGCCAAAATGGGAAAAACTTTACTTGACACTACGTTAAGCAGTCTGGTATTGCTTTGTCTTTTGTTTCTGCCTCACCTCTCTTTTGCCCAGACCCCCGGCCTGGTATATAAGATAGCTACTAATGGAGGTAATAAAATCTTGGACCCGGACGGAAACGGATATGTTTCCAAGACTACAGCTGGATTTCAGTTAGTAAACGGTATACGGTTAGACGAAGGCGCAGATTACAGCGAGATTCCGTACCGACCCTTTCCTATCTTTATGGATGAACCACTAGCCGACCTTAAAACCGGGGGCAGCTATGGTCATACTGATTATGCACCTAAAGTATACGATTCGAATGGAAAGCCTGTAGGCTCCCCGCTGGCTTCGTTCTTTGATGGGACCAACTTTCTTTTTCGGGTAAGGCTGGCAGGACAGTCGACAGCATCAAAAGGCTATAGCATCCTCATCGACTCCAATAATACACTAACCGGCGGCTCCCCAAATCCTGGTTTTGAATTTGAAGTAGTACTGGCTACTAACTTTGATGTTAGAGTATACGACCATAGAACAAACATAACAGGCGGAGAAATTATTTTCAGCGGATCAGTAGATCAGTATTCTCAAAAGGCCATTGCAGGATCAACAGGTGGTGGTGATGCAGATTACTTTTATGATTTTTTTGTACCGATGTCGGCCTTCAAAGGGGCAATAACCGAGACAACGCCGCTCCGCATGACTGGTGTTACAGTTACCAGCGCTAAAAGCGGTATTTTCGGAATCTCCTCGGATATTGGAGGTATTGATGATAATGTAGTTAGTGGAACCGTTGTTGATGCCTGGAAATCAATAATCAATAATACTCCGTTATCTACTCCAACAGAAATAAAAGATACTGGTTTTACTCAGATAACAGCAGCAGCACCTTCAGTAAATAGCCCGCTTTATACCAACAGCACCGAAATCTCAGGTACTTCCATAGAAGCTGCTGGATCAGTAATAACAGTTTACAGAAATGGGGTAAGTATAGGCACTGCTACAGTAAGTTCTAATGGGTCCTGGAAGCTGCAAAGTTTGTCACAAACGTTATTACAAGCCGGTGATAAAATTAGAGCTACAGTAAAGCCTACTTCTGAATCTTTATCAGCTTTCTCTTCTGAAGTTACAGTTATAACCGGAACATGTAATACTCCAGCTCCTCAAATAGTTTCAAGAGAGCCAGGTGGTAAGGGCTTTAACTTTAATACAAATGTATTAGGTGCTCAAACTATCAAAATCTACAAAGACGGAGTTTTATATCAAACTGATAATTCCATTACGGCAACCTATACCCCTTACCCTATTGTCTATAAGTGTGGTACAGGAAATTGCTTTCCTAGTGGTTCGTATACTGTTTCTATAACCCCGACAGGGCAATGCGAATCTCCAGTCTCTAATAGCTTTTGTGAGAGTACGTCCGGATCACCCAGTACGTCACCTGTTGTTTCAACCACTAGCTTAACAACTACATCAACTAGTATTTCAGGCACTTACAATACTGCTGGCACGTTAAAGCTTTTTAAGAATGGTGCAGAGATATCTGGTAAGACAGCAACAACAACTTCTACGACCTTTACCTGGAGCATAAATTTGTCTGGTATTACCCTGGCTGCAGGTGACAGATTTTGGGTTGTAGGCACACCAGCAACAACTTCAAGTTGTACAATTGCAGAAGCTTCGAATGTATTAACCGTTCAGCAACAATCTACTTCACCAACTATAACAGGCACCTACTGCGGGCCAACTACAACTATAACTGGTACCTCTTCAGAGGTTGCCGGTACTTCTATTATAGTTTATGTTGGTACTACTCAGGTAGGCACTACTACTGTTAACTCATACGGGTCCTGGACAGCAACAATTACCAGTCAGTCATCCGGCACTATAACCGCAACCGCCACTGCCCCAAATAAAACAGTCAGTGCTTCGTCTGCAGGTGTGGTGATAGGTACTGTATATTCATCTGCTTCATTAGCGATAACTGGCACTGAAACATCTGGTACAATCTACGAAGGCAGCACAAGTGTAAAAGGTACTGCGCCGGCTGGTGCTATGGTTACGCTTTATATAAACGGTGCGGCATATGTAGATAAAGATGGCACGGCAATTACAACTATAGCTACCGGCGGCAATTTCTTATTTAGCAGCATCTCTCCTTTTGAACTATATGCAGGAGCTATACTTACCGTTACAGCCCGGGCCAGCAGCACATCTTGCGAGAGCGCAAAATCTGCTGGTGTAACAGTTGCCTGTAATGCTGCAAGCACTGCTATTACGGCTACTTTTACAGATGCTAAATTCTGCCCTAATACCCCAGTATACATTAAACTATCTACTTCAGAGGCAGGTGTAATTTATAATATTTATAAAAACGGAGTCGCTTTCGGGTCTTCTGTTCTTGGAACCGGTGCTGCAATTACACTGCAATCTGACCCTGTAACCATAGATGGTACTATACTTCAGGTAAAAACTATAAAAGTTGGTGCTCCCTGCCAGTATAACATTGGTGGCGATATGCCGGTTAGCTTATATCCTGAAGTACCAAAAACATTTACCGTAACAGCTAGCCCCGAATCATCAAGCTGCGCAAATGTTAACACTACTATAACTGTACTTGCTGCCCAAGCAGGCTATTCTTATCAGCTTATCAATTATGATACAAAAGAGAAGTTAGGCAGCCTGGTCATTCCTTCTGCTGATGGCAACCTTGCTTTTCCTGCTGTGTTAGTTTCTAAAACAACTACATATGGTGTTATCATCAAAAGTACAGCATCAGGGTGTGTGGCAGAAAACACGATCCTTAAAACAATTACTATAAGTGGCGGACCGGATGTGAACAAAGCCGTTACAGCCAGCCAGTCTACTGTATGTACCAATTCAACAGCAGCAATTAGTGTAGCAACGCAAGGCAGCACGTACACTTACAAGATTTACCAGGAAGGTAATGCAACAGCTTTAGCTACTTTCTCAGGTAATGGCACTACTATAGCTACACCTTTATCAGCGCCGTTTACTACAACAGGTATCAAGAACTTTTATGTAACCGTTTCGGAAACCAATGGCTGCTCTAATTTAGTGCTTAGCCAGAAAGTAAGTATAACAGCTACAGATGGCACTGGCGGAACCGTATCAGCGGGACCAAACTCTACAAACTGTGGCAGTACTTATACGTTAGCTGGTAGCATACCTACACCGGGTACCGGCATCTGGACAGTAGTATCTAAACCAGCTACGGCAGCAAATCCTGTATTTATCGATAACACCTTATATAATACCCGTGTTACAGGTTTGGTATCTGGCGTTTATGTATTTAGCTGGGCAGTAAAATCCAGCTGTAGTGGTGCTACTACCAATAGTACCGTTACTATAACAGTAAACTGCGCAGCAGAGTACAGTGTCAGGTCGAATAAACTGATTACAGATTATGTAGATGGAGAAACACTGGCAACTGTAACAGACCCGGATGGAATTCAGGGGGCACAGCTTGTAAAAGGCTCTCTTCCTGCCGGTACTACCTTAAACACAAGTACAGGTACTATCTCAGTACTTAACAAGGATAACTTGTTAGCCGGCAACTATGATTTTATTATCCGCACTACTGATGTAAATGGTAAAACAACTGATTCACCTCTGAGTATGCGGTTTTATAGTTCAAGTCTGCGTCCAACAGATATCAGACCACTTCCCGTAGAGTTGGTATACTTTACAGCCACTTGTAAGGCTTATCAGATAGAACTGCAATGGATGACGGCTTCAGAATTAAATAACGAAAGATTTGAGATTGAGCGTAGTACCGATGGCAGAAGTTTTGTACAAATAGGTACTGTAAGTGGTAACGGAACAAGCAACAGTTCTCATCGCTATACTTTCATAGACACTAAACCCCTTGCAGGAATTGCATACTACAGGCTTAAACAAGTAGACTTTGACAAGAAAGCCGGTTATAGCAAAATGATAGAGGTTAATAACAAACTACTTGCCTCAGGCAAAACATTACAAGCCTACCCTAACCCGTTTTCAGAGAAGCTAACTTTAATTTTAACTGCACCTGCAACCGAACAAGCTATACTTACAGTTTATAACCTGCAGGGCCGCCAGTTACAAAACGTTTCATTAACGCTCGAAAAAGGCATAAATAACTACGAAATGGCTACGCAGCAGCTTGCAAATGGTATTTATATACTTAAGATAACCGGAACCAATACGGAAGCCACCCTAAAAGTAATGAAGAAGTAAAGCTATACTTAAAGTATAAACTTAAAGGCCAGCCAACAAGCTGGCCTTTTTAATTTAATTGTGTTACAGTCTATACCCAAAAGCTGCGCAGTTTTTGTTAATTTTGCAGCTACCTTAAAATACAATTACACGCAAGCTTTTAAATGAAAGTATTAAAATTCGGTGGTACCTCTGTGGGGTCTGCTGATAGGATGAGAGACGTTGCGAACCTGATTCACAACGGCGAACCAAAAATTGTTGTGTTGTCTGCTATGTCGGGCACTACCAACAAATTGGTACAGATTGCTGAAACGCTGTACCAGAACAAGAACGAAGACGCGAATGCGCTGATTGATGCGCTGCATGATAACTATAAACAGGTTGTAGAATCGCTCTACACCACCCCGGAAAAAAAGAAACAGGCAAACGAACTGCTTTCCCATCATTTCGATTACATCAGGGCCTTTACCCAGGACCTGTTCACGATACATGAAGAGCGTGCTATACTTGCCCAGGGCGAGTTGCTGTCTACGGCTTTGTTCCAGTTTTTCCTGGAAGAGCAGCAAATCCCATCGGTATTATTGCCGGCACTTAATTTCATGAAAATCGATGAAAATGAAGAACCGGATGCTGCCTACATCGCCAAGAACATCAGAACAGAACTGGAGAAATATCCGGAAACAAACCTGTTCATTACCCAAGGCTATATCTGCCGCAATGCTTTCGGTGAGATCGATAACCTGAAGCGTGGCGGTTCTGATTACTCTGCATCGCTGATAGGTGCTGCCGTAGATGCATCTGAAATCCAGATCTGGACAGATATTGATGGCATGCATAACAACGATCCACGGATTGTAAAGAACACCTACCCGATTGCGGAGCTTTCTTTTGACGAAGCAGCTGAGCTGGCTTATTTCGGAGCTAAAATTCTGCACCCGAGCAGCGTATTGCCCGCAAAGCAAAAGAATATACCGGTGCGCCTGCTCAATACCATGCAGCCGGAAGCCAAAGGCACCATCATCCATGGCGAAACATCAGGTGGTGGCATTAAAGCCGTAGCTGCTAAAGATGATATTACAGCTATAAATATAAAATCGGGCAGGATGTTGCTGGCCTATGGTTTCCTGCGCAGCGTGTTCGAAGTATTTGAGCGTTACAAAACGCCGATCGATATGATCACAACTTCGGAAGTAGCTGTTTCTTTAACTATAGATAACAACAAGTTCCTGAACGAGATCGTGACCGAGCTGAAAGAATTTGGCCAGGTAGAAGTTGACCAGGACCAGACAATTATCTGTGTTGTAGGCGACTTTATAGCAGAGAAGAGTGGCACCAGCCTGAAAGTATTTGAATCATTAAAAGAGATTCCATTGCGCATGATATCATATGGCGGGAGCACAAACAACATCACCCTGCTGATAAATACATCTGATAAAGTAGCGGCGCTAACGAAGCTGAACGAGGGGATTTTTTAAGGAACGCGACCATGCTGAAACAATATATACAGGAGCTGCAGCAGCAGACTACTCCTTTTTATGTCTATAACTTAGAGCTGCTTCGCCAGACATTGCAACTTGCCAAGACCGAAGCAGCCAAGTATAACTACCATGTACATTATGCTTTAAAGGCCAACGCCAACGCACCTATACTTGCCGAAATGCTGCAAGCAGGTTTTGGTGCAGACTGCGTAAGCGGTAACGAAGTAAAACGTGCCATAGAAAATGGTTTTAAACCGGAGAACTTAGTTTTTGCTGGTGTTGGCAAGTCTGATGCCGAGATAAACTATGCCCTGGACCAAGATATTTTCTGCTTTAATTGTGAATCGAAGCACGAACTGGAGATACTGAATGAACTGGCTGCAGCCAAAGGCAAAACTGCCAGAATAGCTTTGCGCATTAACCCGAACGTAAATGCCAATACCCACAAGTATATTACGACGGGCCTGGAAGAAAATAAATTCGGTATTAATGCCTGGGAACTGGAAAGTGTACTTGAGTTGCTGCAAACATTGCCAAGTATAGAACTGATTGGTATCCACTTCCATATTGGTTCTCAGATCACAGACCTAACTGTTTTCAAGAATCTGTGCACGCGTGTTAATGAGTTTCAGGAGTGGTTTGTAGCCCATAACATTACATTGCCACATATAAATGTGGGCGGTGGCCTGGGTGTAGACTATTACAATCCGGATGCAAACCTTATCCCTGATTTTGAAGCCTACTTTAACTTGTTTAACCAGTTCCTGGAGGTTCGTCCGGGGCAGCAGGTGCATTTTGAGTTAGGCCGGTCACTGGTAGCCCAATGCGGTACGCTAATCTCACGAGTGCTGTACATCAAAAAGGGTATAACTACTAACTTTGCTATACTTGATGCGGGTATGACAGAATTGATTCGCCCGGCGCTGTACCAGTCTTACCACCAGATAGAGAACCTGACAAGCGAAAAACCGGAAGAAAAGTACGATGTGGTAGGCCCTATATGCGAGTCGAGCGACTGTTTCAGAAAGGCAGTTATACTTCCGGAGACTAACCGTGGCGATTTAGTGGCTATCCGAACGGCTGGCGCTTACGGCGAAGTGATGGCCTCGGGGTATAACCTGCGGGAGAAAGCGAATGCTGTATATTTATAGTATAGCTAAAGTATAAAAAATTAAAAGCCCTGCTTCACAAAGTGAAAGCAGGGCTTTTAATTTTGGTTGGCCATAACTACTGCGCAAGTATAAAATCCGGAGTAGCGTGTGCAATGCCTTTCTGCTCTTTCAGTAAGTCAGATAGCTCTAATGCATTACCTCTGGAATATTTATCTACCTGAAGCAGGTAAGTATCTGCACCAAGTGGCCCAATCAGTTTAGCATGATAGTTGGCAGCAAACTCTTTAAGCGATGGCACTCCACCAGCATCTGTTTTCACCATCACCTCATTGCTAAGTCCTATCTGCTGGTTACCATCCATCACAAAATAAGGGCCTGCATATTTTATGGCTTTGTCTTTTGCGAGTTCACGAATAGCCTGTTCTGTCTGGGCACAGTTAAGCCCGTTCATTAAATTTAATGTAAACATCATTCCAGTCTGGCTGGCACGCTGGCTGTGTATGCCTGCCACAAAACCATATCTTGTAATTACCTGCTCGCGCTGCGCCTGTGTCAGGTTCTCGTCGAAAGCCACCACTACACGGCTCGTATTTATGGTTCCAAGGTTTCGGAGTTTAGCGCCAGAGAAGTAACTATAGTTGGTACAGCCACCGGCTGCTTTCAGGGGGTTCAGGAGTTTCGGATCAAAGCGAACATTCCGTATCGGGGATACATTATCCTGCCTGCAGCCGGCTAATGTAAAGATCATTATTATAGTTATAATACAGGGTAAAAACGTTTTCATAGTCATGGCTCATAAAGTGTTCGTAACTACTTATTGTACGTACACTTACAACTAATAGCCATTGTTTACCACTACTATTTAGTATACTTATTCAACTCTAAACCCTCTATATAATACAATAAAAACAGCTTCTCTGGAGTTGCATTAAAATATCAATTCGAAAACACACAAATCAGCTATAAACAACTGCTTCTGTATTGCAATTTTTCAGTGCAATATTATGAGCCTGTGCAGGAGTGATTTCAGCCATAAATATGCGTTCTGCAGCCAAATAAGCAGATAAGCTTTTCAGCGTTTCGCTTTCTATACTTGCTGTATAATATGCTACCCCTTCTGATTCTGATATTTTATTAAGCTCTATAAAGTCAGCTGCCGGTAACACTAAACTGGAAGGACATCTCAGATACAAGTTGATTTTATATTCTTTGCTTAATGCAATGGCTCTGGTATCTGCTTTAGGATATACATAGCGATACCCTGACAATGCTGCCGATACATCTGCCCATACCGCAGAACCTGTAGGATGGCTGCCGGCTCCCCGTCCTTTTAAAAACTGTTCTCCTGCAAAAACAGGTGCTATAGTTACGCCATTTGTTTCATTGGTCACTCTATAAAGTTCACTCTGTTCAGAAACCAAAGCGGGCAGCACCCGAACATATAATTGATCGCCAGAATCTACCACAGCGGTTGCTACTAACCTTATTCTGGCACCTATACGCTCAGCAAATTTCAGGTCATGTTCTGTAATGGAATCAATCCCAAACCGCAGCACCTGCTCCGGCTTAACGCTTACCCCGAAAGCGTGCGCTATTATCAGGCAAAGTTTGTTTACCGAATCAAAACCTCCTACATCCAGTGCTGGGTCAGCCTCTGCAAAACCAAGCTCCTGTGCCTGCTGCAAAGCACAGGTATAACTCAATCCTTCGGCTTCCATTTTAGAAAGTATAAAATTGGAAGAACCATTCAGAATTCCGCTGACCTGCTGTAATGGCTCCGAACTATAGTAGCTCTCCAGTATTCGGATGATAGGGATACTGCCTCCTACCGCTGCTTCGTATAATAAAGTGCCTTTATACTTCTGTTGTAGTTCAAGTAGTTCGGGCAAGTGTGTGGCCAGCATCTTTTTATTTGCCGAAACTATAGTTTTACCTGCCTGCAGTGCCTGTTTTACTATACCATAAGCATCCTCAGCATCGCTTATCAGTTCCGCAAGTATAGTTATACTTTCATCCTGCAACAGCTCCTGCGGGTTATAGGTAAAAGCTGAAGATGGCAGACTACGCAGCTTCTCTTTGTCCTTCACGCAAATCTTTGCTACTTCTATACCTGCCGCTTCAATGGTTTGCAGTACATCGTAAAGGCCTTGCCCTACGCACCCGAACCCGAATATCCCGAGCCTGATGTCAGACGGTTTGTTTTTCATAGTAGTATGGTTGGTTTACAGTTTCAGATTTATAAAACTTGCGGATAGCCTCCGTCAGTTGTTCCGTTTCCACTAAAAAGCCATCATGGCCATAGTTGGAGTGCAGCAACGCAAATGCAGAACCTGGCACTTGTTGATTCAGGAATTGTTGCTCTTCCACCGGAAATAGCAGATCGGTATTTACCCCTACAAACAGTGCTTTAGCTTTCAGATGAAGTAGTGCCTTCTCCACTCCGCCCCTGCCACGCCCAATGTTATGTGAGTCCATAGCCTTTGTTAGCAACCAGTAAGTATAGGCATTAAAGCGTTTAGCCAGTTTATCGCCCTGGTATACCTGGTAACTGGAGGCTCTGTAGTTATCGGTAATGCTATTGCCGGGCTCCTGCTGCGAAAGGTTGTAACTTATGTAGTGCCGATAAGAAAGCATCGCGATGGACCTGGCTGTTTTCAACCCTTCCCTGCCTGCTGTTTCACTATTACTAGCCCAGGTCGGGTCCTGACGGATGGCCATCCGCTGGCTTTCGTTAAAGGCTATTCCCCAGGCGGAATGACGCGCATTAGATGCCACATGGACCAACCTTGCAAAAACATCCGGCTTCTGCAACGCCCATTCCAATGCCTGTTGCCCACCCAACGACCCGCCTATGAGCGTGTGCACCTGCTCCAGTTCCAGTTCCTGCCGCAGCAGGTCAAAAGCACCTATTATATCACGGTTTGTGAGCTGCGGAAAACTATGGAAGTAAGGTTTAAGCGTGTTCGGGTTGATAGAGAGAGGTCCCGTCGATCCATAACATCCGCCCAGCATGTTTGCACAAACTATAAACCATTCTTCAGGATCGTATAGCTTACCTTCTCCAAAAAGGCCGCCCCACCAATCAGTAACTTCAGCGTTGCCGGTAAGAGCATGGCACACCCACACCACATTATTACGCTGCAGGTTTAACTGGCCGTAGGTAGTATAAGCAAGCTGGAAGCCGGGCAACGAGAACCCCGACTCCAGTTTAAACTCCTGCTGATAATGAAAAGTATGTTGTTGTGTGGACATATGAATTTCTAGTTAAGCACAGGTTCTGGCACTGCATTTTTTACAGCAGCAAAGGCCAGTTCAAAATCTGCTTTAATGTCTTCTATGTGCTCAATGCCAATTGAAACGCGAAGCAAGGTTGGCTCAACGCCTGCACTTAATTGCTCTGCATCCGAGAGTTGCTGGTGGGTTGTAGATGCCGGGTGAATGATCAAAGTTTTAGCATCGCCTACGTTTGCCAGGTGGCTCACCAGTTGCAGGTTATTTACAAAAGTTTCTGCCTGCTTTTTATCCCCCTTCAGTTTAAAGGATAGTACACCGCCAAAACCGCGCTTCAGGTATTTCTTAGCCAACTCATGGTACTTGCTGGATTTCAGACCCGGGTAGTTTACACTTTCCACCAGGTCGTGCTGCTCCAGCCACTCTGCCAGTGCCTGTGCATTCTGCACTGTTCTTTCTACCCTTAGCGAAAGTGTTTCCAGGCCTTGCAACAACTGAAAAGAGTTAAACGGACTAATTGCCGGCCCAAAATCGCGTAAGCCTTCTACCCTTGCCCTGATAGAAAAAGCGATGTTACCAAACGGACCATCCGTACCAAATACTTCCCAGAAGTTGAGGCCATGGTACCCTGCTGATGGTTCTGAGAATTGCGGGAATTTACCGTTGCCCCAGTTAAAGTTTCCGCCATCTACAATCACGCCACCTATACTTGTACCGTGCCCGCCTATCCATTTGGTAGCCGACTCTACTACCACATTGGCTCCGTGCTCCAGTGGCCTGAATAAGTAACCGCCTGCTCCAAATGTATTATCCACCACCAGCGGTATATCATACTTTCTGGCAAGTGCAGCTATACTTTCAAAGTCCGGAATATTGAAGCGTGGGTTACCAATTGTTTCCAGGTAAATGGCTTTCGTATTTTCATCTATCAGCTTTTCATAGCTTTCCACTTCATCATTCTCTGCGAAACGGGCATCTATGCCTAAGCGCTTAAAAGAAACCTTGAACTGGTTATAGCTACCACCATACAGGAAACTGGTACTCACAAAATTATCCCCTGCTTGCAGAATATTGGTAAGTGCAATAAACTGGGCTGCCTGCCCTGAAGCAACTGCCACAGCGGCCACACCACCCTCCAGAGCTGCAACGCGATTCTCGAAAACATCGGTGGTAGGGTTCATAATGCGGGTGTAAATGTTGCCAAATTCTTTCAGGGCAAACAGGTTGGCACCATGGGCAGCATCTTTAAAAGCGTAAGAGGTTGTTTGATAGATAGGCACTGCTCTGGAACGTGTTGTTGGATCGATTTCCTGGCCTGCATGTAATTGTAATGTTTCGAAACGATGTGTAGTAGACATAGTGGTTCTGATTAAAATGTATAAAATGAGTTGAGTTGCGAAATGCAAAAAAGATGTGCGGATGCAGCAGAGGGAACTACAGGTATTTACCTGCAGAAGTCTGCCGGACACACTTGTTCAGGAAGCTAAAAGATTAGCAACAGCAGCAACAACAGGTCGGCATGCACATGATGGACCTGAAGGCAAATAAATGAGATGCTCCGTGTAGTTTGGCTACCGGATAAAATACAAAACTGTGCTGTGTTGGCTTGATTCCCTTTTTCATGTTACTATCAATTTATATTCATCCGAATTTCCGGATTCAGGAATTAGCACCTTTACCATAGGGGTTAGGTTGCTAGCGCTTCACAGAGCCTGTCTCTCCACGCTTCTTTATAAATCAACAACCGTAAGGGTTAATTGACTTGATGATGCAAACTTAGACTACCTTTACTCAAAAAACAAAATAACGGATATGTTTTTTATAAAAATATTTTTCTAACTTAAACATTTAAACCTGTAAACCAACATCTTACATCCAAAAGCATAAGTATAAAATAAAAGCACAACCCGGTTATAGTTACTAATACATAACAAGAAAATGACCTGAACATAGCCGAAAGTTTTCTGTTGCTAAGTCGGGATATACAACCAGAACTTGCTCACATGAAGATACTTTTAACAGGTGCGAACGGCTATATTGGCAGAAGAATTTTACCTGTGCTTGTGGAGCAACAGCATGAGGTGATAAGTATGGTGCGCGACCCCCGTCGCTTCGAACTGCAGGATTCACTTAAAGATAAAGTACAAATTTTTAAAGGCGACCTGCTGCAACCAGATACCCTGGAAGCTTTACCTAAAGACATAGATGCAGCCTACTATCTGGTGCACTCGATGGGTGCCTGGGGAGATGACTTTGAACAAGCAGAACAAACTTCTGCCGAAAATTTTGTTACCTATCTTAATCAAACATCTGCTGAGCAGGTCATTTACCTGAGCGGAATTTCCAATGCTGCACATCTTTCAAAGCACCTGGCCTCCCGCAGGCATGTAGAAGATATACTAGACCTGGCAAAAGCAAATTTAACCGTACTTCGTGCCTCCATTATCATAGGCTCGGGTAGCGCATCGTTCGAGATAATCCGTGACCTGGTAGAAAAATTACCCGTGATGATTACACCCCACTGGCTTAACTCCCGTTGCCAGCCTATTGCCATCCGGGACGTGATCTATTACCTGACTGCTGCATTAGGCAACCCTGCCTGTTATGAAAAACGGCTAGAGATTGGCGGCCCGGATATACTTACCTATAAACAAATGCTGGAGAAGCTGGCAGAAGTGCGCCACTTAAAACGCTTTATTTTTACTGTTCCCGTCCTCACTCCCAGGTTATCGTCTTACTGGCTATACTTTGTTACCAGCACCAGCTTTGCTATTGCCCGCAGTTTAGTGGAGAGCCTCCGGAACGACACCATCGTACAGGATAACCGCATACAGGAAATCATACCGCATCAGAACCTGCCCTACCAGAAAGCGCTACAACTGGCTTATGCCAAAATTGAGCAGAACATGGTGATCAGCAGTTGGAAAGATGCCTTGGTAAGTGGCACGATGCAGCTTAATTATATGGATTTTGTACAAATACCTGAGCACGGTTTACTTACTGATAAACAACGTATTAAAATTGAACAGGATCCTGCAGTTGTATTGGAGAATATTTGGCGTATAGGTGGTGAGCGGGGCTGGTATAAAACAGATTTTTTATGGGAAATACGTGGCTTTCTGGATAAGATGGCTGGCGGTGTAGGCCTTAAACGGGGCCGTAGACACGCAACAGAAATAAGGGTCGGCGATAGTATTGACTTCTGGCGCATATTGGTTGCAGATCGCCCTAAAAAGCGTTTGTTGTTATATGCAGAAATGAAAGTACCCGGCGAGGCATGGCTGCAATTCAGAATAATTAATGAAAAAGATGGTTACTACCTGGAGCAGTTAGCAGCTTTTCGCCCTGATGGGTTGCTGGGCAGGTTGTATTGGTTTGCTATGCTTCCCTTTCATTATATCATCTTCAGAGGTATGGCCAGTAACATTGCACATTTTTCTCCGGCACCTAAAGCACCCGCCAAAGCATAGAAAGTTACAAATACATCGAAAAATACAAACTATAGGGTTTATAATATAAAACTTTACCTATACTTGCGAGTATACAAGCCCAAGTCTTTCAACCCATTTTTTTCGTGAAGACTACTACTTCTACAGTAGAAGTAAAGACGTAAAATTTTCGCCCTTTAAAAATAAAGCTAACTTTGCTCTCCGACATACCTAACGAACTAATGGAGGCCATTAAAGAAACTAACTTCTCCTTTGCCGGTCAGACCGGTTTTTACAGGGGCAAAGTTCGCGACGTTTATTATTTCGATGACCGGTTAGCTATAGTTGCTACGGATCGTATCTCTGCTTTTGATGTGGTACTGCCACGTGCCATACCTTACAAAGGGCAGGTACTGAACCAGATCGCCAGCCTTAACCTCAAAGCTACTTCCGATATACTTCCGAACTGGGTACTTTCTACTCCTGATCCTAATGTAACCATTGGGTTGCGTTGTGAGCCATTTAAAGTAGAGATGGTGATACGAGGCTACCTGGCAGGACATGCCTGGCGCGAGTATAAAGCCGGAAAGCGCACCCTCTGCGGTGTTACATTACCGGAGGGCTTAAAAGAGAACGATAAACTTCCGCAGCCAATTATTACCCCGACCACGAAAGCTGACGAAGGCCACGACGAAGACATTTCTAGAGAAGAAATTCTGTCGAAAGGTATTGTAAGTGAGGAAGATTACTTAAATTTAGAACGTTATACACAAGCACTTTTTGCACGTGGCACCGAGCTAGCTGCGCAACGCGGATTAATTCTGGTTGATACCAAGTATGAGTTTGGTAAACAAAATGGCCAGATATTTCTTATTGATGAAATCCATACGCCAGACTCGTCTCGTTACTTTTACAGCAAAGGCTACGAAGAGCGACAGCAGAACGGCGAGCCGCAGAAGCAACTATCAAAAGAATTTGTTCGCCAGTGGCTGATCGAGAATGGATTTCAGGGGCAGGAAGGACAAACAGTTCCGGAAATGACGGATGAAGTTGTTGAAAATATCTCAAAGCGCTATATAGAGCTATTTGAGGTATTTACGGGGCATTCCTTTGTAAAAAGTGACTATAATCAGGCACTACAGCGCATTGCGCAGAGTGTGGAACAAAACATTTTTAGCTTAAAAGATTAGATTTTTTAATGTATATTTTGGTACATTCGCATTTAAATCCATATTGGTAGATCTATGAAGTACACGATTGATAAGAAAGAGAACTATACTATAATCACGATAGATGAGAAGAAGCTGGATACTTCAATAGCTCCAGATCTTAAGTCTGAGTTTGTGAAGCTGAACGCTGAAGGGATCACCAACCTGATTCTAGACCTGAACAACGTAAAATACACCGACTCTTCCGGACTGAGCTCTATCCTGATTGCAAACAGACTATGCAATTCTTCTAATGGCTTACTAATTTTAACAAGCCTGCAGGACCACGTAATGAAGCTGATCTCTATCTCTAAACTAGAGTCAGTTTTAAATATACTGCCTACTGTAGAAGAAGCTATTGACCGTGTATTTCTGCACGAGATTGAGCAGGATCTAACAAACAAGGAAGACTAAGCATAACCGCTGGCCGTGGATTTCGAACTCAGGATTTTGGGTAGTTCGTCGGCCACACCCTCGGCAAACAGACATCATACCGCACAGGTACTTACCATTGGTAACCAGATACACCTGATAGATTGCGGTGAAGGTACGCAAATGCAGCTGATGCAATACAAGATAAAGCATCAGCGCATTTGCAATATCTACATCAGCCACCTGCACGGCGACCACTATTTTGGCTTAGCCGGTTTGCTCTCCACAATGTATCTGCAGGGCAGGCAGTTACCCCTTCATTTATTCGGCCCTCCGGGCCTCTCCGAAATCTTAAGCCTGCAGTTCAAGTATTCGGGCACCAACCTAAGCTACAAGCTTATTTTTCATGAGTTGGATACCACCTGCTATAAAAAAATTTTTGAGGACAAGCAGATAACCGTGCACACCATACCTATGGAGCACCGGGTACCTACCTGTGGTTTTATTTTCCGGGAGAAGCCCAAGCCACGCCCGCTTATAAAGGAGAAACTGCCACCTTACCTTACACCACCGCAACTGGTACGCCTGAAGTGGGGAGAAGATATAAATGACGAACAAGGTAACCTGCTGCTGGCTAACAAAGAGGTAACACTGGATCCAAAGCATAGCCGTAGTTACGCCTATTGCTCCGACAGCCGTTACAAACCAGACCTGCTGCCTTACCTGCGCCACGTAGACCTGCTGTACCATGAGGCTACTTTCCTGAGCGACATGGAAGAGCGCGCTTCCCAAACTTTCCATAGCACTGCCCGCCAGGCTGCCGAAATGGCTGCCGCCGCCGAAGTACGTCATTTATTACTTGGCCACTTTTCTGTGCGCTACAAAGACCTTACGCCGCTGCTTACGGAGGCGCAGGAAATATTTGAAAAAACCGACCTTGCCACGGAAGGAAGTATTTTCAGTGTAAGAGAACAGCACCGGTAAGCCTGCATCAACTTTCCATCTAAAGTATAAAACCTTTTAATAGCCGGTGTGCTAAATATAACTAGTTTGTTTAAGCCTGCAGAAAGTATAAATTTACCTGATATTATACTTCATCCTGATAAGCCAGCCAAACTATGAGCACTACTACCCTCGAAAAGAAACGCACTAATCTTTTTATGGCGCTTAGCGGAGTATTTTTGGCCAACGCCTTACTGGCTGAGTTGATTGGAGTTAAAATATTTTCAGGGGAGGCGCTGTTTGGCTTATCGGGCGTGCAGCTTAACATACTGGGCAGCAAACTCGATTTTAACCTGACGGCTGGCGTTATCATCTGGCCTGTTGTGTTTGTTTCTACGGATATAATCAACGAGTACTTCGGGAAGCAGGGCGTGAAGAAGGTAAGTATACTTACAGTTATACTTATACTTTATGCTTTCCTGGTGATAACTATAGTTACCGGGCTGCCGCCGGCGCAATTCTGGGTAGAGCTTAACAGCAAAGATCCGCAAGGCAACCCGTTCAACATCGATTTTGCTTTTAACACTATTTACCGCCAGGGGCTGGGCATCATCATCGGCTCGGTAGTGGCTTTCTTGGTGTCGCAGTTGCTGGATGCTACGGTTTTCCATTGGCTGCGCAGATATACAGGCAGTAAAAAGATATGGCTTCGCGCCACCGGCTCTACGTTGGTTTCGCAGCTAATCGATAGCCTGGTTGTATTGTTTATTGCCTTTTACCTGTTCGGCAACTGGACACTGGAACTAGTATTTTCAGTGGCTGCCATCAACTATATCTATAAGTTTTGTGTAGCTATATTGCTTACTCCTGTGCTATACCTGGCGCATTACCTGATTGATGAGTACTTAGGTAAACGGGATGCAGAAGAGTTAATTGAAGAAGCTGCCATAGAAAGCGAAGCCTAACCTTAAAGTATAAAATTGCTGAAGCGTATGATAAAGATTGCAGTAGCCGGAATTGGCGGAGTGGGCGGATATTTTGGCGGAAAACTGGCGCAGCATTATCAGGACTCTGATGAGGTAGAAATATACTTTATTGCACGCGGCGAGAATGAAAAAATCATCCGGCAAAAGGGATTAACCGTAGAAACCCCGACTGAAAATTTTACAGCACATCCCAAACTGGTTACTTCTGATCCTACCCAAATAGGTGAAGTTGACTTGTTAATCTGTTGCACAAAAAGCTATGACCTGGAGCAAAGTATACTTCAGCTTAAACCCTGCATCAGCCGCAACACGGTTATACTTCCGCTTCTTAACGGTATTGATAGTTACGAACGTATAAAAGCCGTTTACCTGGAAAATGAAGTATGGGAAGGCTGCGTGTATATCGTCTCAAGGTTAACTGACCCCGGACTGGTGACAGTATCCGGGGATTTTAATTCGTTGTTCTTTGGCTCAGATAATGGCACTAATACTAAACTCGAGTTGGCATTGCAGCTCTTTAAAGAAGCCGGCATTAGCGCCACATTATCTCAAAAAATAAAGCAGACGATATGGGAGAAATATCTCTTTATCTCAACTATAGCTACGCTTACTTCATACCTCGATGTCAGTATCGGAGCAATTTTAGCTAAGCAGGAAAACCTGGATCTGCTATACTCTCTTTTGCAAGAACTTATACAGGTAGGTAAAGCCAAAGGAATTAACTTACAGGAGGATAGCGTTCAAAAGACAACGGCAAGAATGGCAAAACTGCCTTACGAAACCACCTCCTCTATGCACTCCGATTACCAGAAAGGCAAGAACACAGAAGTAGATTCACTGACAGGGTATGTCGTAAAACTGGGACAGCAGCTGCAAATACCTGTACCTACTTACACGCGTCTGTATGCCGCACTTAAAAACCTGAGAAACGAAGCTATCTGAAAGTATAAATTTCAAAAAATAAAAAAATTACACTTACCGCTATTGCATAAATAGATTTAGCTATTACCTTTGCACCCCGCATAAGGAAACAATGACTGCACACTTAGCACATACACAAATTTTTATCACAGGATACGTTCTGCACGACCTGTAAGAGTACCAGGCTTACCCGCTTTGGGGCACTCCTGCCCTACCTCTATTTTAAATTTTGATGTTTACTTAAAAGGCATTTCCATGTTTAGAGGAATCGCTTTTGTGCTGTGCGGAGCTTGTAGCTTCGGTATACTTTCGACGTTCGTAAAATTAGCATATAACGAAGGCTTTACCTTGGGTGATGTAACTGGCACCCAGGTATTTTTTGGGTTGATTATTCTTTGGGTGATAGTACTGTTACGCAGGCTGATTTATAGCCGCGGAAACAGTGCATCGCTTAAGGAAGCCCTCCAACTTATTGCCATAGGCACTACTACCGGCCTGGTAAGTATTTTTTACTACAAGTGTGTGCAAACCGTACCGGCCTCTATTGCCATTCTGCTTTTAATGCAATTTACCTGGATGAGCTTACTACTCGACTCCATTGTAAAACGCAAACTGCCAACGCTCTTACAAATCGGCACAGTGCTGCTGGTGCTTCTGGGTACTGCTTTTGCCGGCAACCTTTTCTCAAATTCTTACCAGGAAATCTCTTTAACCGGGATAGGTTTTGGTTTACTGGCTGCTCTCAGCTATACTTTCTTTTTAATGATAAATGGCGCCGCCGGCAACAATCTGCACCCCACCACCAAAAGTGCTTTGCTGCTTACAGGTGCCTGTATACTTATATTCTCCATATTCCCGCCTGTTTTCCTGGTTAACGGAGCGCTTACAAACGGCCTGTTTAAATGGGGACTGGTGCTTTCGGTATTCGGAACAGTGCTGCCGCCGCTGTTCTTCTCGTATGGTATTCCGCGCATTGGCTTGGGTTTAAGTGCTATACTTAGCTCTGCAGAGCTGCCTGTGGCTGTGCTTATGTCGAGCCTGGTGTTGCAGGAGCAGGTTGTGGCTATACAGTGGTTTGGGGTTATACTTATACTTGCCGCCATCGCCTTATCAAACCTGAACTCTTTACGGAAGCAGAAAGAAGATCCGCAATTGGTATCTGCTTAACTATAGTTGGGTATCTGCATTTTTGATGGGCATTTTCAGCTATTTCCATTAATTTGCAGCCTTAACACAATCCGTAATTTATGGCACGTTACCTAACCGGGATTCAGAGCACCGGCCGTCCGCACCTTGGCAATTTACTGGGCGCTATTTGCCCTGCTGTTGAGTTCTCTAAAACATCAGATCAGGAAGCTTTATACTTTATAGCTGACCTGCACTCGCTTACCACCATCCGCGATGCAGAAGTTTTAAGACATAACACCTACGCTGTAGCGGCTGCCTGGCTTGCTATGGGTTTAGATACAAACAAGCATATACTTTACCGCCAGTCCGATGTGCCATTTGTAACAGAACTTGCCTGGTACCTGAACTGCTTTGCCCCGTTCCCGATGCTGGCTAATGCGCACTCCTTTAAAGATAAATCAAGTAGGCGTGGTTTGGCAGATGTAAATGCCGGATTGTTTACTTACCCTGTGTTAATGGCTGCTGATATTCTGATGTATGATGCCAACTTTGTACCTGTAGGGAAAGACCAGATCCAGCACCTGGAAATTACCCGTGACATTGCCAGCTCGTTTAACCACATTTACGGCGAAACATTTGTGTTACCGGAAGCCAAAACTGACGAAGCCGTGATGACCGTACCAGGTATAAACGGCGAGAAAATGAGCAAATCGTACGGCAACATCATCGATATTTTTGAAGCAGATAAGCCACTGCGCAAAGTTGTGATGAGCATTGTAACAGACAGTACGCCACTGGAAGAACCGAAGAACCCGGACGAGGATACAACCTTTAAACTGTATAGTTTACTGGCTACCCCGGAAGAAATTGAAACTATGCGCCAGAATTACCTGGCCGGTGGCTACGGTTATGGCCACGCGAAGCAGGCACTTTATGATAAGATACTGAGCAAGTATAGCAAAGAGCGTGAACTGTTTAACTACTACATGAACAACCTGCCTGAGCTGGATAAGAAATTGAAAGAAGGCGCTGACAAAGCCAAAGCTATTGCTGCGCCTGTATTGCAGCGTGTACGCCAGAAATTAGGTTACTAACCTACAGTTTATACTTAAAAAAGGGCAGCTGAAATCTCAGTTGCCCCTTTTGCTTTATCAGGTTACTTCTCCAGCAGGAAGTATAGAGTCTGAGTTGGATCATTTGCACTTGGAGGAATTGCTGTGAAGTTGCTGCTTTTGATCTGCCAGCCGTTGTTTTGATACTCACTTACCAGCTTCATCACTTCGGTATAATCTTTCTTATGCTCAGCTTTCACCTGCTTTGTTTGGAAGGCCTGATTGCTTCCAGATAAGTAGATTGTCATATCTTTATAATTCCTATTTACTGCCATAATAGTCATGGTTTCTTTGGCAGTACCTTGCTCATACTGTTTGAAGCCGAAGAGAGCGGCTGCGGCAAAGAGGAGGGTAAAAAGTATAGCTTTGTTCATGTTTGTAATATTTTAAAGTGGATAATATTAATTATTAAAAATATACTACGAACACTATATCACAAACTATAAAAGCGGAGGTGGCAACTTAACAACAGGCTGCTGCCTCTGCTTTTATAGTTTGTAGTATCAAATTTTCCGGATGAGAAAGCTTCAGTTGTTAGTACGCAGAAACCTGGTTATTAAACTATAACTTATACTTATAAAAAAGGGGCAGCTGGTTTCTCAGCTGCCCCTTTTGCTTTTATACTTAATAGCAGGATTATAATTTCCCGGCTTTACTTATTTCTTGGTTAAAGGTGCACCTACTGGTATGCCACAATCGTGGCCTGGCTGACCGTGCGGCGGGTTTGTGCCTGGAGCAACTGTTTGAGGTTGTGTAGTTGATGGCGTAAATGTTGGTTGTGGTACAGATAAGTTCGGCTGAGCCGGAGAGTTAAGCGGTGCACCAACTTTAATATCGCAACGGTGGCCCGGCTCGCCATGTGGCGGGTTCAAACCTACCGTAGTTGCTGGTGTGGTAGCCTGGTTAGGGGCAACTGTTGCCGGGGCATTAGCAGCCGGTGCAGTAGTTGTTTTGGTTTCCGTTTTACCGGAATCAGAGCAACTCATCAGGCCAACAAATAAAGCTGCCACTGCAATCTGGAATGTTATTTTCATGGTGCGTTTTGTTTTGAGCGGAATCAGAAACTAATATACGTATAAATGCTGATAAAGAACACTGTATCAGCTGTATACTTATTGTTTAATCCCCACAGATATATGATATAGTATCTGGTCCTAAACCTATACTACTATTTATTAACGAAGAATAAGTACTTAATTCTGGATAGCCTTTCGAGTTATAATTATGTGATTTTACATATTGCTCTACAATCTGCCCATTTTTGTTTTTTATAACCACTTTTAGAATATTGTTAGCTATTAGTAAATCCAGGCTTATCCTCTCATAGTCATCTCTTATCATACTAAAGTAGGGTGAAATAGCATAGAGTGGATTTATTTTATTATCATATTCAACCTCTATAGAATTAAATAATTCATCGTTTGATGTTATCAAAATCTTATTCTCTTCCAGGTAAGAATAAGTATTAGTGAACCGATCGTCGTACATTTTTATAAGTTGGCCTTTTGTATTATACTCAAATAAGTTACTATACCAATAAGTAAGATGCCCATCCCATTGTCTAAAAACATTTCGCTTTACCAATTGATCAGCACTATTGTATTCATAGGTAAAATAATCTAGCAAATCACCATCATTATTAAATCTGGAATACTTTATAATGTTGCCTTTGCCATCATATTCTAGTTTATAGTTTAAAGTAGAAAATGCTACCGGACTGATTTGCTTTATTTCCTTAAGTCTGTATTGCTTGTCATATACATATTTATATTTGACCCCATGGATAATAGCCTCGTTTATCAAACATTTATCCTTAAGAGTAACTGCTTCATCTTTTTCGCAGGCTAATATGGTAAACAACAAAAGAATTGGAATCAGATATTTCTTCATGTCATGTTCTTAGTAAGACTGTATAAAGCAGTTTAGTTTTTGCCAATAGCAATAACAGGAAGTTCAGCAGCGATCATTTCCTTCAGGTAATCGGTTCTGTCTGTTTTTAGGTTCTTCAGGAAAGGAATAATCGCATCTCCGTAGCTCCTTTTAGAGTAAGCATAAACAAGTATAGCTTTTTGGCCAGCACCAACCTCTATTTGCTTGTATCGGTAAACATTAAATTCTGCGATTGCTATTTTATCATTCTTCTTTTCACTGAGAATGAAATCAACTATAAACTCTTTTCCGTTTGCGCTTTCGTTAACCTGGTAATTACATAGTTCATCAGTTTGCTTTCGCTTCGCCAGTTCTTTTACTTTTTGGGCAACAGCTTGTTCAGCTTCCAGGTCAGTAGCAAACAGGTGGATGGTGAGCATCTGGTTAAAGTTCTCCAGCTTCTCCCCTTTCGGCAGATATTCCTGTATGTAGTAGATATCGTTTGGTTTATCTGTCCAGGCTAGTTCAAATTTACTTTTGTTAAACTTCAACGGCCCTTTTACCGACAGCCTGTCTATGGTATTATCAGATACAAAGGTGAAGGAGAACAGGAAGATGGATAGGATGAGTAAAGAGTGTTTCATGTTATAGGTTTTAAAGTAATTCGTATTCAGATTATTTCTTACTGCTTTTTTTAGTGGTGATAAAAACTACACCTTGTTTACCCATTTCACCATACATCATAGTTATCTTCTTATCTGTCTCAGCTTTTATAGTTTCCACATCTTCCAATTTCAAGTTATTCAGGGCCTCCATTGTATAACCACGTCCGTCAAGTATAATCAGTGGAGAAGGATTTTGTGTGATTGGGAAAGATTCACGAACAACTGTTCTCCCATCTTTATCTTTTGTAATTGATGCTTCTATTTTACCTTCTCTTTTGTTGCTGGTAGAGTCGTAAGTATAGTTAAGATCAGTCTTCATCACTTCCACCACTTTCAGGTACAGGTCAGATTTGGTAGCATCTTGAGCAAAAGTATAAGATGCTGTAAAGTATAGCAGGGTGATTAGTATAAGCTTTTTCATTTACTGATTTCTACTTGTTGACTGGATTGAGTTTGTGAATTTACTGTTATCTTTAAGTTGTTCACATTCATACTCATCTGCATATCTAAATCAGACTCATGTTTCGTAGTGAATCTATTTTCTATATCGTATTCAGATATCCCTTTACCTGAACCTGTAGCTGTAATATTAGATTGCTCCACCGTCATGTCCAATTGAACTGTTTGGACAATATCAAAAAAAGCAATTTGACTTTTAATGTCTTTTAGCTTATAAATTGTATTTATAGTTATCTTAACTGGGCTCATTCCAGCTATAGGAATAGTCATTGGCAACGCTTGTGTAAATTCGTCTCCAATCTTCATTGGCTTATCAGGAAAACGAATTTGGTTCTGCATACTCTCTAAAGTAGCTTTCAGAGTATATCGTAGGCTTTCATTCAATTTTTCACTAATTAATGTATCAATTACAAATTGATTATCAGCTTTATAGTTACCCTTTACAATAAGGCCAGAAATAGGGCTTTCTTCCTCGGTGGTTTTGCCGTTGCTAATGTTTACAGATGTTGCTTTATCGTAATTTATAGTAGCTGGAAAACTTTTGTCTTTGCGAATTGCTCCAGTGTTGATAGTAGAGATCATATTGCTTGAGCTCTCCGTTTTAATTGGAAGCTCTATTCCCTTTGCATTGATTTTTGAAATTAAATCATCAGGTCCTTCAAAATTCACCGAAGAGAGAGAATGACTTTCTACTGTAGTAGTATATTTTGTATCGGGTAAAAATTTATTTGATAATACTACTTCCTTTTTCTGTGCAAAGGCTATAGTTGTATATACAAACAAGAATAGTAAAAGGAAAAATTTTTTCATTTCTAAAATTGTAAAATAGCAGATTTGGTAAATAAAAGCTGGTTTGGTAATACTCAATTGTACAATTAATAATATTCAGCTATCACAATATAAGTAGAACACATCAAAAGCCAAGTATAAAAATTGCCGCACCTACCTTGGCATAAAGCCTTGGCAAGTGCGGCAAGTATAAATGTTAACTCTTTAGTGCTTACTGTTAACTGTAAAGCTATTCGGCTGTCCAGAGTACGCGCTCCTGGTCTGAAAGTATAAGCAGGATACGTGGCGGGTTAGCTACCAGCACCAAACGCATCTCTACTCCCGGAAACTTATCCGACTCCACCCAAACGCCTTCGCTCTCTTCGCCTTCTTCCAGTTCTTTCCCATCTACAGAGCTGGCCAGGTACGCAGTTGGTAGCAGTATGTCGGCATCAGACTTTATTTTGCTGTGTACATCTTCCAGTACTTCTTCCAGGTAATCGCCGTACGTTTCGTTAAAATCATCTTCCAGGTCGTGCAGTTCTTCTTCTACATCATCGTAGCGTGCATCGTTATAGTCCAGCTTGTTCAGCTCTTCCTTCTTCTGTAAAATGGCAACAAGGTCTTTGTTCAGCGTATCTGCGTTCATAGCTTTATTCTGTTTTTTACAAATTTGAAAACATGCCGTAGCAATTGCAAGCATTCCGGTGATAATTTACTTACAGCCCTCCCATTTTTGATAAAACTATAAAAGCTGTATTTTTACGTAATACATTGTAACACTAATACTACAGACTATGACTACCAAGACGATAACTTCAGAAAGTATAGCTACCGATATCCTACCTTTAAATGGCACCGATCATATTGAGTTTTATGTAGGCAACGCCAAGCAGGCAGCCCATTTTTACCAGACTGCCTTCGGTTTTAAACTGGTGGCTTATGCAGGCCCCGAAACCGGTGTACGCGACCGCGCCTCTTATGTGCTGCAGCAGGAGAAAATCCGTTTGGTACTTACAACCGGTATCAGCCCTGATTCTGACATTGCCCTGCATGTGCACCTGCACGGCGACGGCGTAAAGGTGCTGGCCCTGTGGGTGGATGATGCAGAAGAAGCTTTCCGAGGCACAGTGGCGCGCGGTGCAAAACCAGCCATGGAGCCTAAAACGATAACCGATGAGTTTGGCGAAGTTAAAATGGCATCTATCCATACCTACGGCGACACTATCCATACTTTTGTAGAGCGCAAAAACTATAGCGGTGTGTTTATGCCGGGTTACGTAGAGCGCACTTCTGAGCTGCAGGTAGAGCCTGTTGGCCTGAAGTATGTAGACCACTGCGTAGGCAACGTGGAGTTGGGTAAAATGAATGAGTGGGTGAAGTTCTACGAAGATGTGATGGGCTTTAAACTACTGCTTACTTTCGACGACAACGATATCAGCACCGAGTATACTGCCCTGATGTCGAAAGTAGTATCAAACGGTAACGGATACATCAAATTCCCGATAAACGAGCCAGCTGAAGGTAAAAAGAAGTCGCAGATAGACGAGTACCTGGAGTTTTACCGTGGTGCGGGCGTACAGCACATCGCCGTTGCGACAAATGATATTCTGCATACCGTAGCTGAGCTGCGCCGCCGTGGTGTAGAGTTCCTGCGCGTGCCGGATACCTATTACGAAGACCTGATCGAGCGTATCGGCCATATTGATGAAGACATGGCTGACCTGCGCAAACTGAATATACTTGTTGACCGTGACGACGAAGGTTATCTTTTGCAGATCTTCACAAAACCGGTAGAAGACAGACCGACTGTATTCTATGAGATCATTCAGCGTAAAGGAGCTAAATCGTTTGGTAAAGGCAACTTCAAAGCTTTGTTCGAAGCCATTGAGCGTGAGCAGGCCCTGCGTGGTAACCTTTAGGCTTTAAATAAAGTATAGCCCGGTGTAAACCCGAGCTAAAATCTCTTTATTTTGATATTTATATATCACACCAGTTCTTCCGGAAGTACACTTGTACAGAAAGGGCTGGTGTGATTTTTTGTCCCTACACAACATGAGTACAACACAAGAAACAACTATGATTGAACCTGCAATTCAAGAAAAAATAAATGGCTGGCTAAACGGCAACTACGACGAAGCCACCAAAGCAGAAATCAACGAATTACTGGAGCGTAACGAGCACGAAGCGCTGTCGGATGCTTTTTACCGCGACCTGGAATTTGGTACCGGTGGCCTGCGTGGCATTATGGGTGCAGGCAGCAACCGCATGAACCGCTATACATTGGGTATGGCAACACAGGGTCTGTGCAACTACCTGAAAGCTAACTTCCCGGGAGAGCGTGTGAAAGTAGCCATTGCCCACGACAGCCGCAACAACTCCCCTGAGTTTGCCCGCATTGCTGCCGACATCTTCTCAGCCAACGATATTGAAGTATACCTGTTCCAGGCGCTTCGCCCTACGCCGCAGCTATCGTTTGCCATCCGCCATTTAGGTTGCCAGAGTGGCGTGGTGGTTACCGCATCGCATAACCCGAAGGAATACAACGGCTACAAAGTATACTGGAACGATGGCGCGCAGGTAACTGCCCCGCACGACAAAAATATCATCGCCGAAGTAAACAACATCACAAGTATAGATGAGGTGAAATTTACTCCTAAGCCAAACAACATTCACCTGTTGGGCGAAGAAATGGACGAAGCCTATATCATGAAAGTGATTGGTTTATCTATCTCGCAGGATGCCATTAAACGCCAGCACGACCTAAAGATCGTTTACACCCCGATACATGGTACAGGTATAACGTTGGTGCCTAAAGTGCTGCAGCGTTTTGGTTTTAGCAATGTAACTATAGTTGATGAACAATCTGAGCCAAACGGCAATTTCCCGACCGTAGTTTACCCGAACCCCGAAGAAAAGGAAGCCATGACGCTGGCCCTAAATAAAGCCCGTGAAATAGATGCTGACCTTATACTTGCCACCGACCCTGATTCAGACCGTGTAGGTATAGCCGTGAAAAACCTGAAAGGTGAATTTGTACTCCTGAACGGTAACCAGACTGGTGCGCTACTTATAAACTACCTATTGCAGGCATGGCAAACAGCAGGTAAGTTAACTGGCAAGGAGTTTATTGTTAAAACCATAGTTACAACAGACCTGATAAAGGACATTGCAGAAAGCTATGGCGTGAAGCACTACGAAACCCTTACCGGCTTTAAATACATAGCTGAGAAAATACGTGAGCTGGAAGGCAAAGAAGTATATATTGGCGGTGGCGAAGAGAGCTATGGCTACATGATCGGTGACTTTGTGCGCGACAAGGATGGTATCTCAGCCTGCGCCCTGATTGCGGAAATGGCAGCTGTGGCAAAAGACCATGGACAGAGCCTGTTCGAGATGATGGTAGAGATGTACGAGAAGTATAATTTCTATAAAGAAGAGCTGGTATCGTTCACTAAAAAAGGACAGCGCGGCGCCGAAGAGATTCAGCAGATGATGGCTGAAATGCGTGCAAACCCGCCGCACACTATAGCTGGCTCTAAAGTAGTAGAAATAAGCGACTTTAAGCTTAGTGCCCGCAGAAACCTGGTTTCAGGTGAAGTAAGCCAACTTGGCCTGGAAAGCTCTAACGTGCTGCAATACCTGACCGAAGATGGAAGCAAAATATCTGCCCGCCCATCCGGTACAGAGCCAAAGATCAAGTTCTACATCAGTGTTAACGAGCCGCTGGCATCTGCAGCTGATTTTGATGCAACAGAGCAGAAACTGGATCAGAAAATAGAGCAGATACTGGTTGACCTGAAGCTAAAATAAGAAGTTATACTTGAAAAAAGCCCGCTCAACTATAAGTTGAGCGGGCTTTTTTATTAGTTATCTTTTAACCTGTCTTCCAGTTTCGACAGCAAGTTCAGAAACTGGTCAGATTTATATTCTATACTTTTCAAACCATCATGTGCCTGATCGATCTGCCCGCTATTGTAAAGGCTAAACAGCTCAAGAGCCGTGGAATTCAATTCTTTATGTACAGTGGCGAGTTCGCTCATTTCGGGTTCGTGTAAATAACGCACATGCCCTACGGTGCTGAACCACTGGCTCACCGGACCAGAGCGCGAGAAGAAAGCCTCATCATATACACCCCCATAAAGTACAGACCGTACCTTGGATTTGTATAGGATGTGCTTTATCCGAAGCTGCTGAAAGTCGAGTTGGGCTAAATTCATTTAATTGCCTCTCTTACCATAATACCACACAGTTGTCTGCTACACATGACCTATCTCCTGCAGCTTTTTCTTAAAGATTACCTGATCAGTCACTTCGTAAGCGAAAACCAGAATGCCTGTTACCTTATCGCTAGTGTACATTGCCTGGTAAATAAATGTCAGGTAAACCTCTTCCAGTAACCCATTGTCCTGCCTGTCTAGCTTTATAGGTACTTCTTCAGCTACAAATTCTTTACCTGTAGTATAAACAGTATCCAACAGGTCAATAAAGCCCTGCTCAATTACCTCGGGCAAAGCTTCAGCAACAGACTTTCCTATCAGATCACGTTTCGGGAATAGCATCTGGTAATTCTCGTTCACCAGTTTAAAACGATGCTCAGGCCCTTCTAACACACAAAATATAGCCGGGGCTTTCATAATCAGCTTTTCCAGGGTCTGCCGTTCTGATTCGGCTTTCTCAAATGCAAGTTGCACCTGATCTGAAAGTATGGCCATCTGCTCGTTGGTGTACAGCAGTTCCTGTACCATTTTCCGGGTATCATGTATATCCGTAGAGCTGCCCACCCACATGGTTATATTTCCATCAGCATCTTTCATAGGCAGCGAACGGCACAGGTGCCAGCGGTAAACTCCCTCTTTATCACGTTTGCGCAGTTCTACGCGCATTGCTTCGCCTGCTTTAAAGGCAGTCTCCCATTTTTCCATTGTGCTTTGCAAATCATCCGGATGAATGATTTCATGCCAGTTCTCCTGCATCAGCTTTTCCAACGGAATGCCGGTATACTCTTCCCATCGCTTATTAAAGTAGGTCAGATTTCCTTCTCCGTCTGTTGTAAAAATGAGTTGGGGCATTGCCTCCGCCATAAACTGAAACTTTTTCTGACTGGTATCGAGTGCATGTTTTGCCTGCTCTCTTTCAGTTACATCTGACGTATGCTGAATGATGTATTCCACGTTGCCGGCAGCATCTAATACAGGCGTATGAGAGGCTTCCCAATAACGTACTTCGTAAGAGCCATCCGGTTTGGTCAGGTCATAACGGGTAACATCCAGATAATCTACTTTTTTTGTGTTCAGCGCAATATCCAGTGATTTACGAACGGGGTTCTGTTCATAAGGCACATCTTTTTCGGGAAAAGCTTCCAGCAGGAACTTCAGACCAAGTATATCTTCGCGCTTGCGCATCGTGATCTGAAGATAATAATCTGTAGCAGCTAAAATTTTATATTCCGGTTCCGGAGACAAGACCACAAGGGCTTCAGGTACTTTTTCGAACAGCTTTACAAAATCCATAATACAGGCAGGTATTCAATTTTAGTAGCAGATGGTATCAAAGTTAGGAACTATAGTTGGCTCTGCAACGACTAGAAACGCATAAACAGGCATAGTGTTTAAACTATTTTGCCTTAATTTTAGAACCTGCTATTCAGATACAAGCATCTGAATATCTTATTAATTAAAAATGAGAAGTATAGCCTCTGTTTCTGGCTTCTCGTTTACCATTACATACAATAGCAATGAACAATAATTTTGATATTATAGCTGGTGTTATTAAAGCCAGGAGAACTACAAAGCCACCACAATTGTCCGGGAAACGCATACCCGATGAGCAGGTATGGCAACTCCTGGAGTTAGCAGACTGGGCACCTACACACGGACACACAGAGCCATGGAGATTTAAAGTATATGCAGGCGATAAAGTAACTCAGTTCTGCCAAAGCCACGCTAGCCTTTACAAGGAACAGTCATCACCTGATAAGTACCAACAGGAAAAGTATGAAAAGCTCCTGCACATGGGTGATAAAGCCTCTCATATACTTATTGCTTACATGCGTCGTGGCGATTTACCTAAGATTCCTGCTTTAGAAGAGATTGCTGCCACCTCCTGCGCAATACAGAATCTGTTACTTGGAGCTACTGCGTTAGGTATAGCCAGTTACTGGGGTTCCGGTGGCATGGCCTATCACCCTGCCATGAAAGATTTCCTTCACCTGCGCGAAGAAGATGTAGTATTAGGTATTTTATACTTAGGTTATTCCGAAAAAGAAGCACCAGCTGGAAAAAGAGTAGTGCCGCTAAGTGATAAAGTGGAGTGGATGTGATTTTTAATAATCTTATAAAGTATAAGGGCGTTATAATTCTATAGTTTCCGTTGTCCAACCACCCCTACCCCTCCTTGTCTAAGGAGGGGAGCTTTTATTGTTACTGCTATAGTTGCTGTTATAGTTTTATAGTTGCTGCTTTAACACCCCTATAGTCCCCTCAAGGGGACAGTTTTTGCTTCAGCCAATTCACCAGTTATAGTTCTATAGTTACATCCTGTCGAGCGGACAGGTCGCGACCTGCCCCTACGAAACTATAACCACGAGAAAAGCTATGCAACTATAACTTCTCCTCTAACTATAAGTTAGCTATCGAACTGATATCAGTCTTTGGGTGGAGCGCCTTTGATTTGTTGCGGTGCCGCAAGGCAACACGAGCACAGCGAGGGTAGCTTCAAATCAGCAGCGCGAGGCCCAAAGACGAGGCCTCCCGGCCATGAGGGCACCAAAGGAAACTATAGATCTGTAGGTAGGTAAAGCTCCCAGGACTACTAGTGGCTATGAAAGGATAACTTGGTCTGAATAAGTATAAACCTCAACTATAGGACATATAAGATCCCTCGGTTACGCTCGGAATGACAACAGAAAGTATAAAACATAAACCTATAGAAAACGAAAAGCCGCTGGCTTTTGGCACAGCGGCTAATCTACCTTTGGCTATACTTTTATACTATAACCAATGCTGCTTAAACGCAAACACTAGCTGTATATTATCTTAACTAAAAATTAAAATGGCGGTTCTTCATCAAAATTAGAACTTGGGAAACCGCCACTTCCTTTGCTTCCATCGTTCATGCGGCTTCCTAAACGGATAGAGCCAGGTGCTTCGGCATCGAAGGTACTATTTGGTAAGGCATTAAAGCTATTAAACCCGTCTCCGGCAAAATCAGAATCCAAGTTAGTAAACTTTGTATACTTACCAATAAACTTCAGCTGCACATTCTCCAGAGAACCGTTACGGTGTTTTGCAATGATCACCTCACCCACACCAGCTGTCGGGTTACCCATTTCATCTTCAGTGATACCGTAATATTCCGGGCGGTAAAGGAAGCAAACCATGTCAGCATCCTGCTCAATAGACCCGGATTCACGAAGGTCAGAAAGCTGTGGTCGTTTATCGCCACCACGCGTTTCCACGGCACGGCTTAGCTGTGACAATGCGATTACAGGTACGTTAAGTTCCTTCGCCAGCATTTTAAGCGCACGCGAGATGGAGGCAATCTCCTGTTCGCGGTTACCACCACCCTTGCCTTCAGCGTTACCGCTCATCAGCTGCAGGTAGTCAATAATAATCATCTGTATATCGTACTGCGCTTTTAGTCGGCGGCACTTGGTACGCAACTCACGGATCGAAAGACCTGGGGTATCATCGATAAAGATAGGTGCTTCCGTCAGTTTAGAGATCTTATGGTTGAGCTGTGCCCACTCGTATTCTTCCAGGCTACCTTTTTTGATCTTCTCAGAATCAAGCTCAGCCTCAGACGAAATAAGACGGTTAACCAGCTGCAGCGACGACATCTCTAGTGAGAAAATGGCAACACCTTTCTTAAAATCAACCGCCGCATTGCGCATACACGAAAGTACGAAGGCCGTTTTACCCATTGCCGGACGGGCAGCAAGTATAATTAAGTCGGATTTTTGCCAGCCTGAAGTTACACGGTCAAGAGCAGTAAGGCCTGTCGGAACACCTGTCAAGCCATCATCCTGCTTGCGCTTCTCTTCCAGTTCTTTAATAGCCTGGTGCATCAACGAGCGCATGTCGTCGAAATTCTTACGAATGTTGGATTCCGATACCTCGTATAGTTTGGCCTCGGTTTTATCCAGCAGCTCAAATACGTCGGTGGTATCTTCAAAAGCGCTCGACAGTACTTCCGAAGAAATAGTGATCAGGTCGCGCTTAATGGAGTTTTCGGTGATGATACGTGCGTGGTACTCGATGTTTGCTGCCGAGTTTACGCGGGTAGTAAGCTGCGTAACATAATATGCGCCGCCGGCCAGTTCCAGTTCGCCCTGCTCGCGCAGCTGGTGCGTAACGGTAAGTATATCTATCGGCTCCGACTTATCGAATAAAGCAAGTATAGCTTTAAAGATGCGTTGATGTGCTTCCTTGTAAAAACTCTGCGGTCGCAGAATATCGATTACTGTAGTAAGGGCATCTTTTTCTAACATCAGAGCGCCTAACACGGCCTCTTCCAGATCCAGCGCCTGCGGTGGCTTTTTGCCAAGCTCCGATACAGCAGGTGTTTTCTTCTGCCATCCGTTGCGTTGTCCCGCCGGGCGTACGTTCATTTGCATTTCCTCCATAAGCACAAATATATAGCTTCTTATATAGCCTTCGCAGGCAATTAGTTGTTAAAAATTCCTCACGCACATATCAACACTATTTACCCGACCTGTTAACAATATAAAAAGATTTCCATACACCTTTCCACAAAATATCCACATATTAGTGTATAGCTATTTTTATTTAGCAAAGGTCTTCTAACTTTGTCTGTTTGCAATATCATTTGCACGGTTTTATGGAGAAGAAGGAATTACAACGCATCCACCTGATTGCTATTGGCGGAAGCATTATGCACAACCTGGCACTGGCCCTGCACGACAAAGGCCTGCACGTAACAGGATCAGACGACGAGATTTTTGAACCCGCTAAAAGCAGGCTGGCTGCGGCTGGCTTACTTCCGGCCCAGGAAGGCTGGTTCCCGGAGAAGCTGGATAAAACTATAGACGCTGTTATACTGGGTATGCACGCCCGCCCGGATAATCCCGAGTTATTAAAAGCGCAGGAGCTGGGATTACCAATATATTCCTTCCCGGAGTTTATTTACGAACAAAGCAAAGACAAACAGCGCATTGTAATCGGCGGTAGTCACGGCAAAACCTCTATCACGTCTATCATCATGCATGTGCTGAAGACGTTAGGCCGTAAGTTTGACTATGCTGTTGGTGCCCAGATAGAAGGCTTCGACCGAATGGTAAAACTAACCGATGATGCACCAATCATTATCATTGAAGGAGACGAATACCTGTCTGACCCGATCAAGCTCGTACCTAAATTCCACCTGTACCACCACCACATTGCCGTGATCAGTGGCATCAGCTGGGATCATATCAACGTGTTCCCGGACCCGGAAATGTACCGCGACCAGTTCCGCATTTTTGCTGAAATGACCCCTAAAGCCGGTACCCTGATCTATACAAAAGATGACGAACAGGTACAGTTAGTAGCCGTGCCGCGCAACCCTGCTGATATCAACTATATAGGGTATGGCGTGCACGAGCATACGATAAAAGAAGGTAAAACTATACTGCACACCAAAAAGGACGGCGACATTGAGATACAGCTGTTCGGGGAACATAACCTGCGCAATATTAATGCGGCCAAGGAAGTGTGCAAGAAGATAGGTATAAAGGCACACGACTTTTACCAGGCTCTGAAAACATTTAAAGGTGCAGCCAAGCGACTTGAAAAATTAGGAGAAACAGACACCACGGTTATCTTCCGTGACTTTGCCCATGCTCCATCAAAAGTAAAAGCCACTACCGAAGCTGTAAAAGCGCAGTATCCACAGCGCAAACTGGTAGCTGCCCTGGAACTGCACACCTTCAGCAGCCTGAACAAAGACTTTATACCCCAGTATGCCGGTGCCCTGGATAAAGCAGACGAGGCAATCGTTTACTTTAACCCGAAAACCATAGAGCACAAGCGCATGCAGATGCTGACGGAAGAAGAGCTGAAAGCTGCTTTCAAAAACCCTAACCTGAAAGTATACACAGACTCTGAAGCACTGCAGCAGCACCTGCTAAACTATAACTGGCAGAACGCCAACCTGCTGCTTATGAGCTCGGGCAACTATAACAACATCAACATGGAGGCGCTGACCAAGGCGGTTCTAAACGCATAATTTTATGAAACTGAACCTGAAACGCCCCATCGTATTCTTCGACCTGGAAACCACCGGCACCGACATCTGCAAAGACAGAATTGTAGAAATAAGCGTGCTGAAAGTTAAGCCCGACGGCGAGGAAATTTTGAAAACCCGCAAGATCAACCCGACAATTCCAATTCCGCTGGAGTCGAGTTTGATACACAAGATTTACGATGAGGACGTAAAGGACTGCCCTACTTTTGCACAGGTGGCTAAAAACTTAGATGAGTTCATGAAAGGCTGCGACCTGGGCGGGTATAACCTGATCAGGTTCGATATCCCGTTGCTGGCCGAGGAGTTTCTGCGTGCAGGTATTGATTTTGACCTTGATAATCGAAATGTAGTAGATGCCTGCCGTATTTTCCATATGATGGAGCAACGTACCTTATCAGCAGCCTACAAATACTACTGCGATAAAACTTTGGAAAATGCACATAGTGCTGAAGCTGATACGGTAGCAACTTACCATATTTTAATGGCCCAACTGGACCGTTACCAGAACACCCCGGTTGAGATTACGGAAGGCATTGAAGAATTTCCGGTACAGAATGATATGGCGCAGCTGCATAAGTTCACGTTCCAGAAAACAGCTGATTTGGCTGGCCGCATAGTCTATAATAATGCTGGGCAGGAAGTATTTAACTTTGGCAAGCATAAGAATATAGCAGTAGAGGAGGTGCTGCAAAAAGAACCAACTTATTACGACTGGATGATGAAAGGTGATTTCCCGTTGTATACTAAAAAGATCTTAACCCGCATCCGCCTGCGCAGCATGCAGAGCAGTATATCGTAAGCTATACTTTACAAACAAAAAAGGCTGCCAGTAATGGCAGCCTTTTTTGTTTAATCTGGTTGGGGAACCGGTGCAGGTCTTTTTGTTTCACCTTCCCGCATGTTCCGTAACCTTGCATCTTTTAGCAACTGATTTGTAGAGCTTTCTTTCTGCTCGCATAAGTTGCCAGGGGCGCGGCTTTCACATTCGCAACCTGTTATCTGGTTACCCGAAAATGTAAAGTAGCAGAAACTACAGCCTGTTCCGGCACCGCATATATACTTGTTACTGTTACTACTTAGGTATAAACTGTTATCGGAGGCTACATCTAGCTCCAGGGCCATAGCACGGTAAGCACCGTTGCGTATACCCATGCCTACTAAGTAATATCCGGCTTTATCCTGTTTTGTCTCCTGCACCTTACGTATCATCACCTTATCTACCACCGTTCCATCGCCGAACTCCTTAATAAAAGGCTGCATCAGGTCCTGAGGTGGTACAATATAATCCACACTATCGAAAACCACCTGTGCTAAAAGCTGCCCGTTGTAAGCTGCTGAGTCAGCACTTTCTCCTTCCGCTAGTTCTTCAGGGTCTTCGCTCTCTTCCGGAAATGCTTCGCGGCGGGTACAGGCCCCGGCCATCAGGAGCACAATTGCAAATATTGCAACCAGGCGGGCGCTAACCGGCATTGTGTACCAGTGGCGCATAAGGGTGATTTTAGACATAGATGTTAGGTGCTTTAATGGGCTTTATTTTCTGTAATATTTTTTTGCTTCAGGTATAAAGCTCTTCAGGTTGTTCAGGCGTGTGCCGGCGCTCGGGTGAGTCGACAAGAACTCGGGTGGTGCCTGTCCGCCTGCTTTTGCCTCCATACGCTCCCAGAACGGAATAGCAGCCTCAGGGTTATACCCTGCCATAGCCATAAATATCAAACCTAATCTATCAGCTTCTGTTTCCTGGGTACGGCCATACTTAAGCATTCCGAGCTGTGAACCAACGCCATAAACGGCCATCACCAAATTCTGAGCTGTGCCTGGTTGCGAACCAGCCAGTGCTGAAAGTGTTTGTCCGCCGAACTGTTGCGCCAATGCCTGGCTCATTCGTTCGTTACCGTGCTTGGCAATTGCGTGAGCTATCTCATGGCCCATTACGACAGCAAGGCCAGTTTCGTTTTGTGCAACTGGTAAAATTCCGGTATAAACTACGGTTTTTCCGCCAGCCATGGCCCATGCGTTCACTTGTTTGTCTTCAATCAGGTTAAATTCCCATGCAAAACCCTGTAATTCAGCTGACATTCCATTTTGTGCCATGTATTGCTCCACGGCTCGTTGAATGCGCTGGCCGGCACGTTTTACCATAGCAGTAGACTGTGCGTCGCGCGATAGTTTATGCTCTTTTAAGAATTGGTCGTAGGCGTCATAACTCATCGACTGCATTTGCGCGTCGGATACGAGGTTAAATTGTTTACGGCCCGTAATTGGTACCGTGGTACAGGCAGCCATCATAACTACAGCTGCTGAAAAAGTTATTATTTTCTTATACATAATTTTAAATTTTTAATGACTATACTTTATAGTTCAAATTCTGAACCAAAAATAGTATTAGCCAGCATATCCAACGATAAATAAATCAGGAAATTGCTATATAGGAAGTATAAACCTTGTTACTTACTCAGTATCAGTCACTCCCGCCAAAAGACAATTACCTGCACATTTATACGTTCCAGAGACAGGCTATAGTTGTGCAATACTTTATACTTGCCAATCAAGGCTGGCAGTACATTCTGGCTATACTTTAGAAGTATAGATCAGAACCATAGTGCCGTTAACAATAAATTCATCACTTTTTTCTGTACAATTCGTTAGAAACGTTATTTTTGGAATACAGAACCCTTTACATCTATTCCGCACCAATGAAAATCTTAGCCATCGGGCGTAACTACGCCGACCATATAGCTGAACTAAAGAACGAAGTACCCGACGAACCTGTCATTTTTTTTAAACCGGACACAGCCATACTTCGCCACAACGAGCCTTTTTATTACCCGGACTTTAGTAACGACATCCATCACGAAGCAGAACTTATACTTCGTATTTGCCGCGAAGGAAAGAATATTGATAAAAAGTTTGCACACAAGTACTACGATGGCATTGGCCTGGGTATAGACTTTACGGCCCGCGATCTGCAAAGCAAAGCCAAAGCCAAAGGATTGCCCTGGACGTTGGCCAAAGGCTTTAATGGTTCTGCCCCGATCTCAGAATTTATACCTCTAAACCAGTTCCCGGACCTGAAGAATATCAACTTTAGGCTGGATGTGAACGGCGAGACAAAGCAGAAAGGAAGCTCGCAGCTGATGATGAACGATTTCGATGATATCATCTCTTACATTTCCCGCTTTATTACGCTAAAAACAGGCGATATTATATTTACAGGTACACCCGAAGGCGTAGGCCCGGTTAAGATTGGCGACAGATTAGAAGGCTATATTGAAGACAGAAAACTGCTTGATTTTGAAGTTAAATAAGATATTCCCGCTTTTTATACTTGCCATACTCAGCACCCTGGACCTGGCAGCCCAGTACAATCCGCCTTACACGCCAACCCCTGGTTATTTCCTGTTCCCGATAAAACCCGGCGAACGCAATTACCTTTCCGGAAGTATGGGCGAGATACGTTCCAACCACTTCCATGGCGGTTTGGATATTAAAACTGACCAGCGGGAAGGCCTGAATGTATATGCTGCAGCCGATGGCTATATTTCACGGGTTAAGCAATCTACGTACGGGTATGGCAACATCATTTACATTACGCACCCTAACGGGCTGACGACTACCTATGCACACCTACAAAAGTTTGGCGATCCGCTGGGCACGCACATCCTTCAGAAGCAATACGAGAAGCAGACCTTTGAACTGGAGTTGTTTTTTGATAAAGACCAGTTCCCGGTAAAGCGTGGGGATATTATAGGCTTATCAGGTAACACAGGTGGCTCCGGTGGTCCGCACCTGCACTTCGAAATTCGTGATGCCCAGGACAGACTGTATAACCCGCTGAAGTATAAGTTTGCTGAGATAATAGATACCACACCGCCGGATATTTTTAGTCTGGGCATTTTGCCGCTTAACATTCATGCGCGCATCAATAACCAGTTTAACAGAGCGGAATATCGCACTAAGAAAGTAGGCACTAACTATAGCATACCTGACACTATTTATGCAAATGGGCTCTTGGGGTTAGAAATACAGACTACGGACCGTTACGACGGAACTACCAACCAAAACGGCACGCAGGAGGTAACGCTTTATGTCAATAACAAACCGATCTATAACCATGAAATAGAGCAGGTTCCTTTTGAGCTGTCGCGCCAGGTATCACAGCACATTAACTATTATATGTATAAGCGCAATGGCCGCACCTTCCAGAAAGCATTTATAGACCACGGCAACGACCTGCCACTTTATAAAGCCAATGGCAAACAAGGCCGCTTTAGTGTGCATCCGGACTCCACGTACCAGGTAAAACTGGTTGCTAAGGATACTTATAATAATGCGACTACACTTAGTTTTATAGTGAAAGGCCAGAAACCGGTATTTACCCAAACGCTTGCCAAAACGGTAAAAAAGCCGGATATGCATTACGAGATCATCGGGAATATATTAAAAGTTAGCGCTACCGATACCAGCAGCACGCCGCGCAATGTGGAGTTGTTTGTAAGTGGCAAGCGTTTTGACCTGGTACCAAGTTATATGGCTAACTCAGCATCGGTGGCTTTATACGACCTGCGCGCCGGTATGCCGGATTCGATAGGTTTCTGTAACGTAGGCAAAAGCTTTACTTATGAAAAAATGATCCCGCCAGGTGTAGAAGTAAACTATAAAAATGACTACCTGAGCATAGATTTCGGCAAAGAATCGCTGTACGATACATTGTACCTGAACACCAGCAAGAACAGCGATGTAGTTACCATAGGTGATTTTTATACACCACTGCATAAAGCCATAAATGTTACCATTAAAGTAGATACCACAGGTATAGATCTGGATAAAGCGGCTGTATACTTCTTGGGTTTAGGAAACGGACGTGGCTTTACGGGCGGCAAATGGAATGGCAATGCCATCACGTTCAGTACCAAAAATATGGGCAAGTTTAAAGTAATGCAGGATACCAAGGCACCAACTATAAAACTGCTCGGCAAAAGCCCGGCCCAGATCAGGTTTAAGATTGGCGATGATCTGTCAGGGGTACAATCATTTAATGCGTGGGTAAACGGCCAGTGGGTACTAATGAAATATGAGCACAAACAGGCGCTGATTTACTCTGAAAAACTCGATAAAAGTGTACCTTTGTCCGGTGAAGTAATTTTGAAGGTAAAAGACATAGCCGGAAACGAAGCTACTTACACTACCAAAATCTGACGTAAACTATGAATCTGAATATCGGCGATAAAGCCCCGGAGTTTGAAGGCAAAGACCAGAATGGAAATACGGTTAAGCTGAGCGACTACCGCGGTAAAAAAGTAATTTTATACTTCTACCCGAAAGACGATACCAGCGGCTGTACCGCTCAGGCCTGTAACCTCCGCGACAACTATAGCGACCTGAAAAAAGAAGGCTACGAAGTAATCGGGGTAAGTATAGACAGCGAGAAATCGCACCAGAAGTTCATCAGCAAGTATGAGCTACCCTTCACCCTGATAGCCGATACCGAGAAACAGATTGTAGAGCAGTACGGCGTGTGGCAGGAGAAATCAATGTACGGCCGGAAGTATATGGGCACGATGCGCTATACGTTCGTTATCGACGAAAACGGGGTGATACAGGATATCATAACTAAGGTAAAGACCGCCGACCACACACAGCAGATCCTGAAGTAAACATAAGAAGCGCAGCTATCCACACGGGTAGCTGCGCTTTTCGTATATTTGAATACCAATTCTTAATTCATAATTTCTAATTCATACTTAAAACCGTGAATCCACACAACAAAAGCATTGAAGAGCTGAAAGACATTTCATCTCAGGTACGTCGCGATATCGTGCGTATGGTGCATGCAGTAAATTCCGGCCACCCGGGCGGTTCGCTTGGCTGTACTGATTATTTCGTGTCGCTGTACTTCAAGCTCATGAACTACAGCACTGAATTTAAAATGAATGGTCAGGGCGAAGACCTGTTCTTCCTGTCAAACGGCCACATCTCCCCTGTATGGTACAGTACACTGGCTCGCGCTGGTTTCTTTGATGTTGCTGAGCTTGCCACGTTCCGTAAATTAAACTCAAGGTTACAAGGCCACCCGGCTACTGAAGAAGGCCTGGAAGGTATTCGTGTAGCTTCAGGCTCGTTGGGCCAGGGTTTATCGGTAGCTGTTGGTGCTGCGCAGGTTAAAAAACTGAACAAAGACAACAACCTGGTGTACGTGCTGATGGGCGATGGTGAGGTAGAAGAAGGTCAGGTTTGGGAAGCTGCCATGTATGCTGCTCACCATAAAGTAGATAACATCATTGCAACGATAGACTTAAACGGTCAGCAGATTGATGGGTCTACGGATGAAGTAATGAGCCTTGGAAGCCTGCGCAACAAGTTTGAAGCATTCGGCTGGAACGTGCTGGAAGCAGACGGTAACAACTTTGAAACACTGATACCGGCCCTGGAACAAGCTAAAGCCCAGACAGGAAAAGGAAAGCCAGTATTGTTACTGATGCACACGGAAATGGGCTATGGTGTAGACTTTATGATGGGTTCGCACAAATGGCACGGTGTAGCACCAAACGACGAGCAGCTGGAAATTGCACTGCAGCAGCTGGCAGTTAAACATGCATCAGATTACTAATAAGCTATAGATTTCAGTTTTATACTTCGGTTAGGAAACCATGGCATTCTGGTTTAGAAAGGTAGGGATTCTCCTGCTGTTGCTGGTTTTAACAGCAACCGGAATGGCTATTGCCCAGGATAAAAAACCAAAGCCTAAAACACGCATTCTGTTTCTGCTGGATGCTTCGGGGAGTATGATGGCCAAATGGGAGAATAGCGACCGTATGAGCGTTGCGAAAGACCTGCTGGCCCACCTTGTAGATTCGCTGGAGCGGTTTGAGAACGTGGAAGTAGCCTTACGGGCTTACGGCCACCAGCACGGCCGCGAGCTAAACGACTGCAAGGATACCAGACTGGAAGTACCTTTTGCGGTAAAGAATGCAGGTACAGTTAAGAAAAAGCTGGGTGAGATAATTCCGCGGGGGAATACACCAATTACTTATTCTCTGGAGCAAACAGCAAAAGATTTTCCGGAAGACCCGCGTGCGCGAAATGTAGTAATCCTGATTACAGATGGTTTGGAATCTTGTAACGGTGATCCCTGTGCAGTGTCGCTGGCCTTGCAAAGAAAGCGTATTTTTCTGCGCCCGTTTGTAATAGGTATAGGTATAGAAGCCGAGTACGAAAAACAGCTCAACTGCATTGGCCAGTACTTTAATGCTGCCGATGTAAAAACCTTTGAGAACGTGCTCACCGAGATCGTCACCCAGACATTAAGCGAAACCACCGTTAGCGTGGAGTTACAGGACGAGAATGGCCGCACGGTAGAAACGAACGTGAACATGACGTTCCTGAACTCGCTTACTGGTTTGCCGGAGTATAACTTTGTGCACTACCTTACCTCGCAGGGTAAGCCAGATATGCTGGAGATTGATGCACTGATGCCTTATGACCTGGTAGTGAACACTACTCCTGTGGTAATAGAACGCGACCTCAAAATAAGATCAGGCCGCCATAATGTCATCAAAGTAAAGGCACCTCAGGGCATTTTATACCTGCGCCAGGATGGGCCATCGCCTTACGGCCAGTTGCAGACTATAGTACGCCAAACTGGTGAAGTGCGAACCCTGAACGTGCAGCCTTTCGGTGATAAGCATAAATACCTGACTGGAAAGTATGACCTGGAAGTACTGAGCATGCCCCGGGTATACCTGAAAGATGTAGAACTGAAACAAGGGCAGATTAAAACCATAACCATACCGCCGCCAGGCCAGCTTTCTATCTCTTCGCAGATGCAGGGCTATGGCAGCATTTATACTTTAGATGAAAACGGTACACAAAAATGGTTATGCAACCTGCCTGAGAATAATAGCAAAGTAACTATACCGCTGCAGCCCGGTAACTATAAATTGGTGTACCGCATGAAGAATGCACAGTCAAGTAAGTTTACAGATGTGCAGGATTTCAATATTCGGTCCGGGGCAACAACCAATGTAAAGATTTTTAACAGATAATTAACAGGTTATACTTTAAAGTATAGCTAGCAACTTCTGACCTTTAAGAGATAAAAGTATACAATGAAAGATTTTCCATACACAGAGAAAAAAGATACCCGTTCTGGTTTCGGAGCTGGTTTGCTGGAGCTTGGCCGCACTAACCCAAATGTAGTTGGCCTGTGCGCCGACCTTACCGGCTCACTTAAAATGGATGCCTTCCAGAAAGAGTTTCCGGAGCGTTTCTTCCAGGTGGGTATTGCCGAAGCCAACATGATCGGCCTTGCTGCCGGTATGACCATCGGTGGTAAAATTCCATTTACAGGTACATTTGCCAACTTCTCTACAGGCCGCGTGTACGACCAGATCCGTCAGTCGGTAGCTTACTCTGGCAAGAATGTTAAGATCTGTGCATCTCACGCCGGCTTAACGCTGGGCGAGGACGGTGCTACACACCAGATACTTGAAGACCTTGGTATGATGCGCATGCTGCCGCACATGACCGTTATCAACCCATGCGACTTTAACCAGACCAAAGCAGCAACTATAGCTGTTGCCGAGCACGAAGGTCCGGTTTACCTGCGTTTCGGCCGTCCTACGGTTCCTAACTTTACGCCTGCCGATCAGAAATTTGAAATTGGTAAAGCCCTGATGCTGAACGAAGGAACTGACGTAAGTATATTTGCTACCGGCCACCTGGTTTGGAAAGCTATACTTGCAGGTCATATCCTGGCGGAAAAAGGCATCAACGCTGAAATTATAAATATCCACACCATTAAACCTTTGGATGCGGAAGCCATCTTAAAGTCTGTAGCTAAAACAGGTTGCGCCGTTACAGCTGAAGAGCATAACCGTTTTGGTGGTCTTGGCGATGCCGTAGCACAGGTGCTGATCTCAAACAATCCTGTTCCTCAGGAATATGTAGCCGTAAACGATACTTTCGGCGAGTCTGGTACGCCAGACCAGTTAATGGAGAAGTATGGCCTGACTGAAAACAACATCGTAGCTGCTGTAGAGCGCGCCATCAGCAGAAAAAAAGCTTAACAGTGCTCAGTTAACAGTAACCGGTTAACAACTATAAGTTAACAGGCTGTGCTGGAAAAGTACAGCCTGTTTTTCTTTATACTGCTTACTGCTAATTTAGAACTGTTTACTGCACACTATTTACTGTTACCTGTAAAAGTGGAAGACAAAGAGATATTAGAGAAGTTCGCTAACCCTGACAGCCGAAACCTGGCCTTTAACCAGCTTGTAAGGAAGTACCAGCAGAAAGTATACTGGCACATCCGCAAGATGGTGATCGACCATGAAGACGCCGACGACCTTACGCAGGAAGTTTTTCTGAAAGTATGGAAGCACCTGGAAAATTTCAGGCAGGATGCGCAGCTCTATACCTGGCTTTACCGTATTGCCACCAACGAATGCCTGACCTTCCTATCAAGTAAAAAAAGAAAGTTCTTTTTACCGATAAATGATGTTGCCACGGAGCTGGCAGAAAAGATCGATTCTTCCACGGATATTACCGGCGACGAGATACAACTTAAACTACAGAAAGCACTCCTTAAACTACCTGACAAGCAGCGCCTGGTATTTAACATGAAGTATTACGACGAATTGAAGTATGAGGAAATTTCTGAGATTCTAGGTACTTCTGTGGGGGCTTTAAAAGCATCTTATCACCTGGCTGTTAAAAAAATTGAAGAATTTCTGAAGCAGGATTAAACTATTGAAAGTAAACGCCATCTAACAGGTAAGAATATGAATACCAAGCATAAAAATTTTAATTTAAGCGACCTGCCCAAGCGCAATGTGTATCAGGTGCCGGAAGATTACTTCGACCGCCTGCCAATGCGCATTATGGAGCGTACAGCTGCTACTCCACAACAACAATGGCTGTCGGTACAGATATGGCAAAGCCTGCGGGTAGCTGTGGCACCGCTTGTTATGTTGCTGCTGTTTGTTGGCGTATTCTACTTTAGTTCAGAGTCGGTGCCGGAGCAGCAGGCATTAAACCTGGCTACCGTACCAGATACCGAAATAGTAGATTACCTGAGCACTTATGCAACAGTAGAGAGTGCCGACTTGGCAGAACTGAATACGCTGCAGCAACAGGAGCTAACTTCAGAATTTTTGAATGTGAGCGCTGCCACCGCCGAAGAAGAGCTGGAATATTATCACTTAAGAGATACTGATTACTAATTCACCCAATAGCATGAAGCGTTATATTTTATTACTGGTTTTCTGTGCGTTGCTGTTTGCCACAGATACTGCATTTGCGCAGGATAACCAGAGTGCACAGGAGAAACGCGAGCGCGTGGAAGCCGCTAAAATTGCTTTCCTGACGGATAGAATGGAGCTTACTTCTGAGCAGGCTCAGAAATTCTGGCCACTCTACAACGAGTACGAATCCAAGCGTCGCGAACTTTTAAAAGCATACCGCAGTGGTTACAGGCAAAATGTAGATGAACTGACTGAACAGGAGGCCAAAGCTCGTATTGAAACGATGTTTACAACCCGCGAAAAAGAACTTGCCCTGGAGCAGGAATATGCGGCAAGATACATGCGCGTGATCTCAAATAAACAGCTGATCAAACTCTACCGAGGAGAACGCGATTTCACTAAAATGCTACTAAAGCGCCTGGACAACAACCGGGCTTCCAGATAAAAGAATTTTGGCTAAGTTGAATGAGCAGAGGCGTCGCTGTAATGGTGGCGCTTTTTGTTTTTATTGAGCTTAGGTTAGCATTTCGAGCTTAATCTCTAGCTAACCTTAAAGCCCACACTTTACCAAAAGCCTTTGCTCCTGCTCAGCATCTTCTAATTCTTTAAAGTATAACTTCCTTGTTAAGTAACAGCGTAAATGAGTGTACAGACAACGCTTTAGTTTAAAGCGTAAGTAACCCGCTAATAAAGCAATAACATTTAAATCGTCTTTCTCAGTATATTTGCTTAACCACTTACCTTACTAAAACCAGCTATGAAAAAACAACCTGTCATTCCCTCTCAGATTTTCCTGGAGACTGAGCGGCTATACCTGCGCGAACTAAACCCAGAAGTATACAAATACCTGTTTACCGAATGTAACAGTTCCCGCATTGCAGAATATTTAGGCCTGAGTACCAGCAAAGAAGTAGAAACAGAGCGCGAGAAATATAACCAGGGAATGGAGACGTTCTATTCTACCTTCCTGAGCTTTCATATACTGGATAAACAGAGGGGTAACGTACTAGGTAAATGCGGATTTCATACCTGGATACCGAGCCATAGAAGAGCTGAAGTAGGTTATGAATTGTATGCTGATGAAAACAAAGGGAAAGGTTACATGACGGAAGCATTAGGTGCCATCCTGAAGTATGGTTTTGAGCAAATGAACCTGCACCGCATTGAAGCTTATATTGCCAGCTATAATATTCCATCTGCCAAGCTGCTGCAACGATTCGGCTTTACACAGGAAGGCAATGCCCGCGGACATTATGTAGTGAATGGTGTAAATGAAGACTCGCTTCTGTTATCTTTGCTGCAGCCGGAATATGAGCAACAGAAAAGCTCCTGGGGTGTAAAAGATCAGGCAATTCATAATTTATAGCTACCCATTGAAGTACATTATACTTAATAAACCCTACGAAGTACTCACGCAGTTTACCGACGAAACTGGCCGTGCTACGCTGAAAGATTATGTAAAGATACCGGACATTTACCCCGTTGGCCGCCTCGATTACGACAGCGAAGGGCTGGTGCTGTTAACAGACGACAAAACACTGCAACACCGGTTATCAGACCCAAAGTTTAAGATCGAAAAAACGTATTGGGTGCAGGTAGATGGCCTGCCAACCGAGGAAGCATTGGAAGAATTACACCGTGGTGTAAGTATAAAAGGAGTAAAAACCGCACCAGCCAAAGCCAGTATTTTACAACCTGCCCCTCTTGTTTGGGAACGCTCCACTCCTATCCGTTTCCGGAAAAATATTCCAACAACATGGGTAGAGATTAAAATATCGCAGGGCATGAACCGGCAGGTACGCCGCATGACAGCCGCTGTAGGTTACCCTACCTTACGCCTTATTCGCCCAGCTATTGGTCCTCTTGCCTTAGGTGATTTACAGCCCGGTGAGTACCGAGAACTTACAACCGAGGAGATAGCAGAACTGAAAAGCCTTACTGCTGGCAGTAGCTATAAAAAACCGGTAAAAAGCAAAAATACCGGTGGTCGCCACTACGACAGCCGCCAGAACTCAAGCCGTCCAAGACCTTACAAGCCTAAAGATAACAACCTTTAATACCTGCTTTGGGAAATATATTCCCAAGCTGGCGCGAGTCTCCAGACTCGTTCCTAATGTATGGTGTTGTGTCTCCAGACGCAACTGGGCCGGCAGGGGTGAAGGGCAAAGAGGCTAGCTATAGTTCATTAGTTGGTCCAACAACCCCTAACCCCTCCTTGTCTAAGGCGGGGAGCTTTTCTGCCTTTGCTATAGTTGGCATTATAGTTTTATAGTTCCCATTTCAACACCCCTGTAGTCCCCTCAAGGGGGCAGTTTCTAACCTCGTTACAGTTAGTATTATATTTACAGACTGTGAACGGACAAACACTACCTGCACAACATACTTATACTTTGTTGCCTGTAATATGCTTCACGATCTTTACGGCGTGTTCACGGGAGTTCTCAATAAACCATACTCTTGTATCCATGCCGCCGCAAACCACACCTGCCAGGTAGATACGAGGCATATTTGTTTCCATGGTTTCAGGGTTGTGCGTAGGGTGTTTCAGTGCGTCGTGGCTCAGCTCTATTCCGAGCTTTTTCAGGAAAGTGAAGTTCGGTTGGTAACCTGTCATGGCCATTACAAAATCGTTGGCTATAGTTATCACGCCGTCCGGAGTATCAATATCTGCTTCATCTTCGCGTATCTCCAGCAACCGCGAACTGAAATAAGCTTTTACTGCTCCTTCTGCAATTCTATTCTCCAGGTCAGGTTTTACCCAGTACTTTATACTTCCCAGTTCCGGCTCCCGCACTACCAATGTTACTTCGGCACCTTTCCGGTAAGTTTCCAGGGCTACATCGGCGGCAGAGTTGTTGGCCCCTATCACCAGTACTTTTTGCTTGTAGTAGTAATGCGGGTCGTAATAATAATGGCGTACTTTTGGCAGCTCTTCTCCCTTAATGTTCAGCAGGTTCGGGATATCATAAAAGCCTGTAGCAACTATAATGTGTTTCGATTTATAGTTGGCTTTGCTTGTGCTCACTAAGTATAGATCTTCTGATTCAGGAGATACAGCCAGTACTTCTTCAAAAAGGTTAATTTCCAGATCACCTGTTTCCGCTACTTTACGGTAATATTCCAGTGCTTCGGCACGGTTTGGCTTCGGGTGGATGCTCGGGAAAGGATAACCACCGATTTCCAGCCTGTCGGCAGTAGAGAAAAAAGTCATGTTGAGCGGGTAGTTAAACAGCGAATTAACTACGCAGCCTTTCTCCACGATCAGGTAAGTAAGGCCGGCTCTTTTAGCTTCCAGTCCGCAGGCCAGCCCTATGGGGCCGCCACCGATTATAAGTATATCGAACGTCTTCAAGTTTACTATTTTTCCTTCAACAGCTATACGGGTATTAGGTTTATCTTTTGTGCTTAAGTTACCGGTAAGTATAGAATTTCACACTCTAAACTCTTACACTCACCTGCCCATCTTGTAGTATTCACAAGTATTTTTGTAAAGTATACATATTATAAAGTAAAACAAACTCTACTTTTGTAAAATTTACTTTACATTTGTAAAACAAACCTTACATAACTATAAAATCATGAAAACACGTTTCCTTTTTCCGTACCGGTTTAAGATAATCGGTTGGATACTGCTGGTGCCGTCTTTTATACTTGGCCTGCTCCTTATTTTATCAGACCAAGATATTTTTAACCTGGAAGCAACTGTTTTTGCCCTCTACGATAGTGGCATTTTCGAGCCTGTTAAAGCTTTTTCGCCTATCCGAAATAACATTGTGGATGAACTGATAGCCATTACCGCTATAGTTGGTGGTTTGCTGGCTGCTTTTTCACGTGAGAAAGACGAAGACGAATATATTTCCCAGATCAGGCTGGAGTCGTTGTTGTGGGCTACCTACATCAATTATGGTTTCCTTATTTTCTCGATCGTTTTTATTTATGGCATTGCTTTTTACCAGGTACTGCTGCTCAACATGCTCACGGTGCTGCTTATTTTCCTGATCCGGTTTAATTTTATACTTTACCGTACCTCTAAAGCCTACGCATGAAAAATACGTTAAAAGTGCAACGGGCCATTCATAACCTGACCCAGGAAGAACTGGCCAAAAAAATAGGCGTAAGCAGGCAAACTATAAATGCCATGGAGCTGAGCAAGTATGTGCCCTCAACGGTGCTGGCGCTTAAGCTGGCGCGTGTGTTCGATCAGAAAGTAGAAGATATTTTTACGCTGGAAGAAGATGATTAACAGGCTCTAAACCTTAACTTAAGGCAACAACAATTCTGACCTATGATTTTAAATAAACCTGTCGAATCCTTACCTGTAGCTCCGGATCTATACCTGCGCCCGGTAACCGTAGCTGATGCACCGGCTTTGTTCAGGATCATAGATAGTCAGCGCCCGTACCTGCGTGAGTGGCTGCCTTTTGTTGACCTTACCCGACAGGTTTCTGATACTACTTTATACCTGCAAACCATAACCTTAAGCACCACCGACAAAGTTTTTGTAATACTGGTTGATGAGGTCGTATCGGGGCTGATCGGGTTTAAAAGTATAGAGATGTTTAACCGGAAACTGGAAGTTGGCTATTGGCTGAGCCAGCACCAGCAGGGCAAAGGGATAATGCGCCGCTGTTGCAGCCGGCTGATAAAGTATGCATTTGAAGAGCTCCGGATGAATCGTATTCAGCTTAAAGTTTCTCCAGAAAATCACCCTAGCCGCAATATCCCCAGAAAATTAGGTTTTACGCTGGAAGGTATAGAACGTGAAGGCGAACTCCTGAACGGCAATTTCCATGATCTGGAAGTATACAGCCTGCTTAAAAAAGAATGGCAAGCGCAACAGCCGGTTTAATCTATTTATTTGGTTAACTATTGTCAGAGCCAAGCAACAGCGAGATAGGCCGCATGTGCTCGTGCTTATCTGCAATAAGCTTAAGTATAGCTAAAAACGGGATAAACAGGATCATACCGGATGCACCCCAAAGTATACCCCCGGCAACTATAGCCAGTAACGTAAACAGCATATTTACCTGTAGCCTGTAGCTCACAGCCCACGGAAAAATAAGATTCGCTTCCAGGTACTGCACTGCCGCAAACACAATTACAACACCCAACGGATACCAGGCCGAGTCGTACGTAATCCAGGCTACAGCCATGGGTAGTATAGCCCCAATGGTGATGCCAACATAAGGTATAAAGGTAAGTATAGAAGCTACCACCCCAAAGAACAGCGCATGCGGCACACCAATTATTAGCAGGCCGATTGTATTTAGTGTGCCTACAATGGCATAAACTATAGCCATTCCTTTTATAAAATTATAGTAGGTAGTAATTGTTTCCTGCAGTATGGTTTTGATCTTATGATGCTCGGTCCGGTAAAAGAGGGAAAATAATGCTCTGGCTAATTGTTCGCGGTTATAAAGAATAAGTACCACGTACAATGGGATGAGCACCAGCAGCACCACCGATACTACCGAAGTATAAAGCAAACTCTGGATCATACTTAAAAGATTGGCAGCTATGTTATTTCCCATACTCTCAAGCCAGTTAACCTGCCGTGCCACTTTTAGATTAAATTGCTGCTCCAGGTGCGCGCTAATATCCTGCAAAGCAGCTAACAGCTTTTGCTGCAGATTCGGCCACTCTTCTACCAGGCGCATTAACTGGTTTACCAGCAGCCAGGTAAGCCCGCCAAAAAGAATGAGCAACACCAGCAGGCAAACAGAAATGGCTCCCCAGCGAGGTATACCCCTTAGCTCCAGCCAGCGACAGATCGGGTAAAGCACAAAACTGATGAGCAAGGCAAAACTAAGCGGCACAAACAGCGAACGACCTACATACAGCACAATACCCAGCAATACGGTGTACTGCAGCAATTTTAGCCAGTTTACCTTAGTGCTTGTATCCATAATAACTGTATATTGGTGTACCGTTATACTAAACCAGCCTAAACAAAGCTATAATCTGTAAAAAAATGCTAACCTGTTCTATGAAAAAAAATCTGGTACTGTTACCTGCTATACTTTTGTGTGTATCGGGTGGTGTGTCTGCACAAAACCTGAAATCAATATCCCAGGAGAAAGCTACGCGAATTGTTAAAACCCTGAGTGCCGACGACATGCAGGGCCGTGCTTCTTTTACGCCTGGCGGAGAAAAAGCGGCAGATTTCATCGCATCGGAATTCAAAAAAACGAAACTAAAATATCTGCCTGGTGCCAATAGCTATAAACAGACGTTTAAAGTGTACCGTGTAACGCCAACTAAACTGCAGGTAAAGCTGAATGGCGAAACTATAACTGAAGATAAATTATTTGCCAGCACCACTCACAAAGACCTGAACTGGCAAGTTACCTCCAACCGCAAAATTGTAACTATAACCGAAAGCGATGACATTCGGAAAACACTCTCTGATGCTTACCAGTTAGAAGAAGATGTCCTCGTGCTGGTACATCCTGCTCATGTTAAAGCTTTTGCGAACTACCAGCGCTACCTGAGCCGTGGCGGTATAGTACAGAAAACCGGTAAAGGTGCCAGCAAAGTTTTTATACTTACTGATGTGGCACACCCGCAGGATTATGCGGTAGCAATGGAGAACAAAATTGAAGAACTGCAGCTGACCAATGTGGCAGGCATGATAGAAGGCAAACGCAAAGATGAATACGTCGTTTTCTCAGGCCATTACGACCACATTGGTACCCACAAACCTATTGATGGCGATACCATAGCCAATGGTGCCGACGACGATGCATCGGGTACAACAGCCATGATGCTATTGGCGGATTTTTATAAGAAGCAGCGCAAACCGGAACGTACGATCATTTTTGTTGCTTTTGCTGCCGAAGAAATAGGCGGTTACGGTTCCAAACACTTCTCCGAACAGCTGAATCCGGACCAGATCATGGCTATGTTTAACATCGAAATGGTAGGCAAGCCTTCTAAATTCGGTCCTAACAGCGCTTACCTTACCGGCTTCGAAAAATCTAACCTGGGTGAGCTGATGCAGAAACGCCTGCAGGGTACAACATACAGCATCTACCCCGATCCATATCCAAAGCAAAACCTCTTTTACCGCTCCGATAATGCTACACTGGCTCGTTTAGGTGTTCCGGCTCATACAATTTCATCGGTACAGATAGACCAGGACAAAACCTACCACACTGTGAATGATGAGTTCGAAATGCTGGATATGGCGCACTTAACAAGTATGATCAAAGGCATTGCCCTAGGTTCTTATGATGTTGTTTTCGGTAAAGCAACCCCTACACGGGTAGACAAGTCGCAGGTGCAGTAATAGAAAGAAATAATTTCCTAATAAACAGACAAAAGCCCGCTAACATAGTGGGCTTTTGTCTGTTTATAGTTTGCTGCCGTACACTAATAGTAGGAGAAGGATTGTAGAGGTTGATTGGATGTTTAGATTTTTACTACTGCTGATACTGCTCCTAAGTACCACACCCTTACGGGCGCAGGAGCCAACTATAAACTGGGGCCCGGAAATCCCCCACAGTTTCCGGAACCTGAACAAGATGCAGGTTATAGGTATTGGTAAAAATGGCTCTTTTTATACCCGCTATACCGAAAACCATCAGATCACGCTCGAACTATATAACCAGGAAAATCAGAAAGTATGGGCAGTGGCCATTGCTCCACAAAGTCCGGATGGCACCCTGGCAAAGTTCGAAGCACTTACCATGTTCAACCACCAGGTATACCTCATCTCCTCTGTGGGCGACAAGTATAAAAAATCTGTTTTTGGGCAACCCATAGATGCAGACGGCAACTATCTGCCTACTATTCGCCTGCTGGCAACCACAACACCTGATGCTGAAGTATATACCAGATCAGAAGGTGGCAGGCTTTTGCTTGTGTTACAACAACAGGCCGAACCGCAGCAGACTTCCGTAGCTTTATACTTTGGTTCACTAACACCCCTCTGGACCCAAAGTATACCTGTTAAAGGCGAGATCAGCGAGATGCATATAGCAGCTAATGGCACCTCGTTTATACTTACCAAGCTCCCGGCTACCAATTCACCGGAATCGGCATTTTACCTGTACCGCTTTGAAGGCCGCAATGGCAAGAGCAGCGACAAAGCTATTGGCAGCACCGCAAATCGTCCGCTACAGGCAAAAATGTCCAACTACAACGGCGATATTGTGGTAGCAGGCGTTACGTCTCCGGCTCCATTTGTTGCAAGCCTGCAGCCAGAGCCAACCGGTACTTTTTTCTACCGCTTCCCGAAAGGCCGCTTCCGAAAGTACACACTTAACTACGCTCCTATCGACAGCCTTTTCCTGCATAACTATAAGTTCTATAAACCAGACTCCGACCATAGCCAACGTTTGCGTAACCTGCAACTGCAACACCTTATGCCGCTTACAAATAACCGCATAGTGCTGCTTGGCGAAGTGTATACCTTAAAGGGAGATCAGAAAACAGGTACCCATCATACAGATGATATCCTGGCGGTTGCCTTTGCTTCTAACGGCCGGCCTGTGTATACTACCAGTGCCAACAAGCACCAATCGGGGCAGGCGAACCAGGTTCGATTAGGGTCTTATTTAGCCACCACCGCCCAGGATACTGTAAAGCTGATCTACCTCGATTTTGAATACAACTATAATGAAAAAGATCAGATCATTATGGCGAGCCCGAGAGCTGTGCTAAAAACTCCGGTGCTGGTATCTATACTTCCGGATGGTGCACAAAAGGTAAAGCCATTGCGCAACACCCGCACCGGACGACATCAGAAACTTTACCTGTGTCCTTTATCGGCTTTTCCTGTCAGTAAAAAAGAGTTTATTGTACTTGGATCCGGCAACGGCTATTACAAGTATGGCAGGCTCAAATTTTAAAGTATAGCCTTTGCGCTTCTTCAGAATAATAACAACAGGTATAAACTCCACTGCCGATCATACTAAAACAGAAAAATCATATTTAATCTATTGCTCTAATTCTTATCTTTGGTAAACAACTAACTAATCAATTTCATCCTACCATGAATAAACGTACTTATCTGAGTATGTTCCTGGCAGCTGCGCTTGCACTCCCTTGCAGCACCGCCCTGGCCCAGGACAAAAAAGATGACAAGAAATGGAAAGTGGACGCAGCCCACGGCACCGAAAAAGAAGTAACCGTAACCACCGACGAAGGCACCTGGATGAGCCTGGACGTTAGTCCGGATGGCAAAGAGATCGTGTTCGATATGCTCGGCGACATATACATTATGCCGATTTCGGGTGGAAAGGCAAAATTGCTGCGTAGCGGCCGCGCTTACGAAGTACAGCCACGTTTCAGCCCGGATGGCAAATTCATTTCCTTCACTTCGGATGCAGGTGGCGGCGACAACATCTGGATAATGAAGCGTGACGGTTCTGGTGCAGAGCAGATCACAAAGGAAACGTTCAGATTATTAAATAACGCAGTCTGGACGCCGGATGGCCAGTATCTGATCGCGCGCAAGCACTTTACCAATACACGTTCGTTGGGTGCCGGGGAGATGTGGATGTACCACCGCACAGGGGGTGCAGGTATACAGCTGACAAAGCGTAAAAACGACCAGCAGGATGCCGGAGAGCCTTTTGTATCGCCGGATGGCAAGTATGTTTATTACTCTGAAGACATGAGCGGTGGCTCTACGTTTGAGTATAACAAAGACCCGAATGGCCAGATCTATGTCATCCGCAGAGTTGACCGTAACACAGGAGAGATCGAGAATATAGTTACCGGTAACGGAGGTTCTGTTCGCCCGACTATTTCCAGAGACGGCAAACACATTGCTTTTGTGCGTCGCGTGCGTACTAAATCTGTGCTGTTTGTGCAGGATTTGAAAACCGGTGAGCAATGGCCGTTAACGGATAACCTGAGCAAAGACCAGCAGGAAGCCTGGGCTATCTTCGGTGTATATCCATCGTTCTCCTGGACTCCGGATAACAAAAGCATCGTTTACTGGGCAAATGGTAAGATCAATAAGATTGATGTTGCGAACCAGAAAGTAACCAACATTCCTTTCGAAGCAACTGCTACGCATTATGTTTCAGATGCTGTACGCCACGACTTCAGCAAGAATGGTGGCGTTTCTCCGAAGGAGTTTACAGCTAAAGCAATCCGTCACGCCGTAACATCTCCGGATGGAAAGATCCTGGTATTTAACGCTGCCGGGCACATCTACAAAAAAGAACTGCCAAACGGTAAGCCGGAGCGCATCACCAAAGGCAGCGATTTTGAGTTCTACCCGTCGTTCTCCCCAGATGGCAAGCATATCGTTTATTCTACCTGGAACGACGATAACTATAGCGCCCTGATGAAGCTGGACATCCGTAAGAAGAACGCTAAACCAACTAAACTTACATCTGAGAAAGGTTTCTACACCAATGCTTCGTTCTCGCCAAACGGTAAATTTATAGTTTACAACAAAGAAGGCGGTAACAACCACATGGGCTACGCACACGGCAACGAGCGTGGTATTTATTACATGGAAGCCGATGGCGACAAGCCTACTTTCGTGCAGAAAAACGGTTCTTCGCCACAGTTTAATGCCTCATCTGACCGTATTTTCTTTACAGGTTTTGCCGGCGACAAAGCAGCCTTTAAGAGCGTAAACCTGCAAGGCAAGGAAGAGCAGACACACTATACTTCGAAGTATACAGACCAGTTCTACCCAAGCCCTGACAACAAGTGGATCGCGTTTGTAGAGTTGTTTAACGGCTATGTGGCTCCTTTCTCAACCAACGGTTCAGGTTTAGACCTGAGCGCTGAAACCAAAGCAGTGCCGGTTGCCCGCTTCACCCGCGATGCCGGTACAAGCATCCATTGGTCTGGCGACAGTAAAAAAGTGAACTGGGTACTGGGAGATGAGTATTTCTCAAATGATATCAAAAACCGCTTCTCGTTTGTAGAGGGCGCACCTGAAAAACTTCCTGCTATCGATACGACTGGGACCAAAATCGGCCTGGTGCTAAATACCGATACACCGGAAGGTAAAGTAGCTTTCACGAACGCGCGCATCATTACCATGAAAGGAGACGAAGTGATTGAAGGCGGAACTATAGTTGTGGACGGCAACCGTATTGTAGCTGTTGGCAAAGGTGTTGCTATACCTAAAGATGCCAAAGTAATTGATGCTGCCGGTAAAACAATCATGCCTGGTTTAGTGGATGTGCACGCGCACTTGGGTACTTTCCGTAATGGCATGACGCCGCAAAAACAATGGTCATACTATACCAACCTGGCTTATGGTGTAACCACTACCCACGACCCATCCTCTACTACCGAAATGGTGTTCAGTCAGTCTGAGGCCGTGAAAGCCGGTGCCATGGTTGGTCCTCGTATTTACTCTACAGGTACTATACTTTATGGTGCCGATGGTAACTTTAAAGCAGTTATCAATAACCTGGATGATGCCCGTTCGCACCTGCGCCGCATTAAAGCGGTGGGTGGTTTTTCGGTGAAGAGCTACAACCAGCCACGCCGTGAGCAGCGCCAGCAGGTAATTCAGGCGGCCCGCGAACTGGACATGACCGTGGTGCCGGAAGGTGGCTCTACGTTCTTCCACAACATGAGCATGATCCTGGATGGCCACTCTGGTATTGAGCACAACATACCTGTTGCACCGCTTTACAAAGATGTGGTGGAAGTATGGAAAGCATCACAAACAGGTTACACCCCTACGCTTATTGTAAATTATGCCGGTAGTTCCGGAGAGTATTATTGGTACCAGAAAACCAATGCCTGGGAAAAAGACCGCCTGCTGAAATTCACGCCTCGTTCTGTAATTGATGGTCGCTCACGTCGTGTTACCTTAGTGCCTGATGAAGAGTACAAGAACGGCCACATCCTGACTTCAGAGTCTTGTAAGGTACTGACCGATGCTGGTGTGAAAGTGAACCTGGGTGCCCACGGACAGCTGCAAGGCTTAGGCGCGCATTGGGAACTATGGATGCTGCAGCAAGGCGGCATGACCAACCACCAGGCACTTCGCGCTGCTACTTTAAACGGTGCCGAATACATTGGTATGGGCAAAGACATCGGATCCTTGGAAACTGGTAAACTGGCTGACCTGATCGTACTTGACAAGAACCCGCTGGAGAACATCCAGAACTCGGAGCACGTGAAGTATACGATGGTAAATGGTCGCCTGTACGATGCCGCAACAATGGCAGAAATGGGCAACTATAACAAGCAGCCGGGCAAATTCTGGTGGGAAAACAGCCGTACCGCCACCGCATTCGACTGGCACGAAGACACCAACACCCGTTTCGAAGGTATTGCTGGTGAGCATTGCACCTGCCGCCACTAAGATTTAGAAGTATAAAGTATAGAAAAAGGCTGTTCCATCAGGAGCAGCCTTTTTTGTTTTTTAATCATGGTTAAATAAAGGATTTATAGTATATTCCTTTAAAAGATAAACCTATGAAACGCTGTCTTGCTCCTATACTTCTGTTAGCTCTTATTTCCTGCAACACCAATGCCGAACAGGTAAAGGATGATAAGTCTATAGAAAGCTCAGTAGAGATAGCAGTAAGTATAAACCCGGCAGGCAGAACTATATCAGAAAGGTTTCCGGAACCTACCGGTTTCACCAGAGTTAAAGCACAGGAAAACTCCTTCGCAGCTTACTTGCAGAACTTCAAACTTAAACCACATGGTGCAGTAGTACATTACTACAATGGTAAAGTAAAGCCCAATGATGATGTGTATGAAGCCGTACTGGACATTGATGTCGGTAACTATGACCTGCAGCAATGTGCAGATGCTGTGATGCGTTTACGGGCAGAATATCTGTTTAAGCAAAAGCGCTTTAGCGACATACATTTCAATTTCACCAACGGCTTTAAAGCTGATTACAGCAAGTGGCAGCAGGGCTACAGGGTAAACGTGAATGGTAATACCACTAATTGGGTAAAAAAGGTTGCTCCTTCTACAGCGTATACTTCCTTCAGAGATTATCTGAAGCTGGTGTTTACCTATGCCGGAACAAAATCCTTGGAGAAAGAAATGAAAGCCATAGCCATTAAAGACATAAAAATTGGTGATGTTTTCATTAAAGGCGGCAGCCCGGGCCATGCGGTTATAGTTGTAGATATGGCAGTAAATGTGCAGACAAATGAAAAGCTGTTTCTGCTGGCACAAAGCTATATGCCTGCTCAGGAGATACAGATTCTTAAAAACCCCATGAGCCCTAATTTGAGTCCCTGGTACAGCACCAACTTTACCGGTCCCTTATTTACACCTGAATGGACTTTCCAGAAGAGCCAGTTGAAGCGGTTTTAAAGTATAAAAGTGATTATGGTGCGAGCGTTCACGCTCATTAAAAACTATAACAGGGCTTCTGACCCAATTTCTACTTATGCCAGTTTTACAGGTCCATTCGGGTTTGCACTACTAAAAGTATAATCATCAGCTTTTGTAACCAGGCCGGCTTCTACAGGACGCTGCTCAATGTAATCTATCTTCTGCTGAAGCATTTCTTCAGTAATTCGTTCAATGGAGTGTTTATGATCCCAGAATTGATAATTATTAGTGTGCCGGATACTTTGCTTATAGTGTCGGAACATGTTCAGCAACCACTCTTTTCTATTTTCGTTTGAGTTAGTTTCTATTAGCTTTATGATCTGCTTACCGGAATAGCTTTTAAAATCAATAAGTATTTCGCTTAGTTTCACTCTCCCGATTGTACAGATAATGTGCACATGACTGGGCATAATGCAATAACTATAGATATTCATGCCTTTGTGCCCACTGCAGTAATTCAGGTCATCTACTAACTCGTCCAGATATTCTTTCCTGGTAAAAACATCTATCCAGCCTACAACCGGAAGGGCTATAAAATAAATAATCTTTGGTTGCATCTTATTATTTCCTGACATAGTGGTACCTACCGGAAAGTTATGGTAAAGTATAAAAGTAAAGGAGCCTTAGTCGCCCGCTATAGTTTGGTACAAGTGTAGGCGCTCAAGCCATGATACTTGCTAACCTTTTACAATCAGTAATTATTTTACCGCTGCTATTACCCGCTTGATTAGCTCATTCGGGTTGCCGTTGTGCCAGCGCCAAACTATAACGATGTCATGCTCCGGGTCTACCCATACGGTATTCTGGCCGGCGCCTAGGGCTGCGTAGCTGGTAGTTGGGGCATCTGGCCAGGCTTTGCCTTCGGTATTCAGCCACCACAGGTAACCATAATCCGGACCAACAGTGCCTCGGGAAGTTGTGGCTTCTTTCACCCATTTTTCTGAGAGTAGCTGTTTGTTTTTCCAGCGACCGTTGCGCAGGAACAGGTAACCGAAACGGGCTTCGTCGCGGGCACTTATCCAGAGGCCACCACCCCAGCGCGTACCGCCGCTCACCGATGGCATTTGCTTGCCGTTAATCTCTACTACTGAATTTCTGTAAGGCACCCATCTCCAGGTTTCAGAAGCACCGATCGGGTCCATTATTTCATCTTCCAATACTTCCGGCAAAGGCTTTTCCCACAGGCGCAGCAACGACAAGGCAAAGCGGTTGATGCGAACATCGTTATACTCATAAAAGCTGCCAGGCTCCTGCAGCTCGCGTGGTTTGCGCTCTCCACGGCCAAATGCTTCTTTGCCAACAAAGTCATACTTCTTGCCCCACATTTCGCCTTCCCACTCACTCGTCTGGCGTGCATGGTGCTCCCAGGTTACTTTGCTGTTCTGTTCCATATCGTAGCCACCATCCTTCACATACTTTGCCACCGGGTCGTTTGTACTTTGGATCATGCCTCTATCAATAGTTAAACCAAGTATAGTTGAGAGAAAACTTTTGGCAACGCTATAAGTTGGGTCTGCAGCTTTGGTATCTCCCCACTCTGCCACAATGTAACCGTCTTTAATAATAATGCCGTTTGTGCTGGCACGGGTAGTTGGCAGTGGTCCCAGTGGCTCTCCGAAAATCTCTTTTTGCGTAGAGAAGTCTTTTTCTATCTGGGTTGTTTCCTGTGTTTTGGCCCACTCTACTGCTTGTTGCAATAAGGTGGCATCCATACCTACGTCTTCAGGTTTTTTGGTTTGCCAGTTATTGTCTTTGCCCGGGTAGTATACTTTTGAAGTAGCAGAGTCAGCACTTGATGCGGAACTGGATGTCTGCTTCTCAGAGCACGAAAAAATGGCTAGTAGTACAAGCAGGTAAGGGTAATTTCTGAGCTTCATCAAAAAGAAAGTTAGGTGAGTCTGCTAAAATAAGCACAGGATGTTTGAAAGCAAAAGCGGCCACCTGTAAATCAAGTGGCCGCTTCTTTTATTTATAGTTTATACTTCCAGTACATAATACGGGATGGGCTTATCCAGCTTCTGTAAGAGTGGTTTGGCTACGTTAAATACCTTCACTCCTTTGGCAGTTTCGCCTTCTAAAGTACCTACGTGGGCATGCCCGTGAAAAGCAGCCAACACCTGCCTGCGCTCCAGTGGCTCTGCCAAACGCGAGGAGCCAAGGAAAGGATAAATGGCTTCCGGCTCGCCTTCTATAGTTGCCGCAATTGGCGCATAGTGCAGTACCGCTATTTTAGGCACATCCGGGTGCTCCGTTTCCAGGCGTGACAGAGCTCCATCTAACTTCAACGATTCATCTACGGCTTCCTGTACAAATTGCTTCATCATGGGTTCGCCAAACATGGCCAGCATAGCACGGTTAAAACCACCACCAAAGCCTTTTACACCGGCAAAGCCCACACCTTCCAGCACGATCATGTCGCCGTCCAGCATATTTACCCCAGCCTGGGCCAGTACCGTTCTGATAGCATCGTTTTCGTTGTGGTCATAATCATGGTTGCCAAGCACAGCTACTACAGGTATAGAACAGGCTCTTAGCTCCTGGCTCAGAATCTCAGCTTCCGAAGCCCGTCCATGGTCCGTCAGGTCTCCACAAATAAGGAGCACATCCGCATCAGCCGACACGTCTTTAAAAAAATCTGTCCATTTGCCTTTGTCAGTATCACGCACATGTATATCACCAATAGCGGCAATGCGCGTTTTCTTCTTTTTTTTATCCATTAGCCTAAATGGTTTTTATGGTAACCACCTTATACTCCCACTCGGTAATATCGGTTTTGTACTGGGTCTGATCGATGATCGGCCCGCGACAAACTTTTTCTAATGAAGCCGGAAGTTCGTACTGATGCTGCGCACGTTGGATCAGCTCGTCAAAAAGCCATTTAGGTATAATATCTCGGTCGGCGGGGTACACAAACTGGAAATTGATGATCTGGCTCAAAAGCAATTGCCAGTGCTGGTCCAGGCGGCTAAACAAACGTTTCCAGTCAAGCTTATGGCCATACTTCAGGAACAGGTGATTTACATCGGCACCATCGTAGCGTTCGCGGTTCTGCACATAAATCTTACACCAGATCAGTTCTTCCGGAGCCAGGAACTTTACAGGTATACCAAACACTTTACCCTTCACGGCATATTCATACCAGCTATCATCAACAGTGCAAATGTTATTTACCGTATCAAAAATGATATCTATATAATAACCATTCTGAAATACTTTCGCCAGCCAGCGGGCATCCGTAATTTCAGTTTGATACCCTTTGTCGTTCAGGTATTTAAGATGATACTGGTACTCGCTGGGCTTACAGAAAATATCCAGGTCTTTCATGTCGCGCACAATGCCGGTATACTCATACATGGCGTAACCACCACCCAGCAAGTATGGTGTAGGGCTGTCTTTCAGGAGCTCAAGGGTTTTTTTATAAAAGTCGTTGGCAATTTCCTGGCTGTTAACAACAACGTCGTTATTAGCCACTTTTTTGCCGTTCAAAACAACTTTATCTTCTTTTATCTTCTTCATATAGGATGTTACTAATAAATAGGTCTTGTTGCTGGTTCCGGGGCATGTATCAGGCAGGAGGCACAACAAGTAGGTAGGTTATTTACTTAATTCTGAAAGAATAGTTGTTCATCGAACACAAGAAAACACCCGTATACCTGCTGAAAGAAGTACAAATACTATTTACTTATACTTTATGCTCCAGATAAAGATTTACTCTGATTTTGTGTGCCCTTACTGCTTTTTTGGGGAGGTTGTATTGCAAAAGGCCCTGCAGGGGATTGAAAAAAGTGTACAAATTGAATGGATGCCTTTTGAACTGCGGCCCTACCCCACTCCTACTCTTAAACCGGAAGAGGATTACCTGCAAAATACCTGGCGAGATTCGGTATACCCGATGGCAGATCAGCTTGGGATAGAAATTGTACTTCCTGATGTATCGCCGCAGCCCTACACCGAGCTGGCTTTTGAAGGATACCAGTTTGCCAAAGAGCATGGGCAAGGAGAAGCTTATACGCACCGCATGTTTACTGCCTTTTTCCAGCAGCAGCAGGATATTGGCAATGTAGATGTACTTACCTCGCTGGCCATGGAAATAGGTTTGGATGGAAAGGCTTTTGAACAGGCACTGCTAAACCGCGATTATAAAGTAGCACACCAGCAGGCACTGCAACATGCTTATAAAGAGGCTGGCATTTCGGCTGTACCTACTTTTGTAATAGGCAACAAAATGGTGCGTGGTTTACTTCGCGAACAGGACCTCCGTAAACTAATAGAGCAGGAACTGGCATCTGCTGACACGTAATTCCTGCTCTGCTTCCTGTTTATAGTTTATACTTACCAGCCTGAAGTTCTGCGTCGGCCGCCACCCAGCACACCTCCAAGTAAACCGCCCAGCCCGCCTGAGCCCATACCACCATACCCACGACGACCATTCAGGCCACCAAGTATAGAAATGATGGAGCCAAGTCCGCCACCGCGTCTCATGCCGCCTCCCATCATACCTCCACCCATCATTCCGCCGCCCATAGCACCGCCAAGTAAGCCACCTAAAAGGCCGCCGCCCATGCCGCCCATCATACCACCGCCACGTCTGCGCATCATTCCGGATAAAACTATAGGCGCTAAAATGCCTAACATACCTGTTACCATTCCTGGTGAAATTCCTGCGTTCTTAAACATATCACCAAAGCCGCTTTTGCTCATAAATGCCTGTGAGGTTGGATCTTCGCCGTGCTGCTTTGCTTCATCGGCTTTGTCAACAAACTGCTCCAGTATACTGTACTGTTTCTGATCTACACCCAGGTAATCTGCTATATCTTTTATGCGTTCCTGCTCATCTGAAGTATACTGGCCGTCGGCTTTGGCAAAGCTGATGATATCGGTTACAAAAGAGAAGCGAAGCTGGCTCTTTTTTAGTACATCTAAACATTGCTGCAAACTGATCTGGGATGGATTCTTCGCAATCTGTACTACTTCCTGCTGCAGGTTTGCCGGCAGTTCGGCAACTTCACCCATCATTCTCAGAAACTCCAGTTCTTCCTCGCTTGCTGTACCATCGGCTGATGCCATAGTGGCCAGTGCTCCAAAATAAGCTCCTTTTTCTTCCTGCGAATAGTCTTTTAATAGCATTGTTTGTTCTTGTTCCATAGCTTTCGTGTTAATGTATAGTGCTGTAATAACGTCCGCTACAGATGTCGGGTTAATGTAATTTATACTTTATGCTGGTGATTTGGCAGCAGCTACAACCAGAACACAAAAGATACAGGCATAAAAAAATCCCCTGCCAATGTATAGCCGGGGATTTATCTACAGATAAGGTGTATATTACCTCATCGGGATTTCCATGAGCAGCAACTCTGCATCAGAAGAAGCTTTTATACTTACATTCTCAGTATCAGAAATACCCATTCCGTCGCGTTTGCTTAGCTTTTCGCCATCTATCTCTACTTCACCTTCCAGCACAAAAGCATACACGCCATTGCCCGTTTTATGTAGTTTATAGTCTTCAGAGAAACCAGTCTTTAAAGAACCCAGTGTAAACCAGGCATCCTGATTAATCCAGATGTTTTCCGCATCTTTCTCCGGCCCTACTACCGTTTGCAGTTTGTTCTGGCGGTCGGCGGGGTTAAAGGTCTTCTGCTCGTAACGTGGCGTTATGTCCTGCTCTTTCGGGAACACCCAAATCTGCAGAAAGTTTACCTGATCGGTTTTAGAGTTATTGAACTCAGAGTGCGTTAAGCCACTGCCCGCCGACATGATCTGCACATCGTTCGTCTTAATCACTTTTTTATTTCCGGTGCTGTCCTGGTGGGCCAGTTCCCCCGACAATGGAATAGAGATGATTTCCATATTATCGTGTGGGTGTGCACCGAAGCCCATACCCGGTGCTACAATGTCATCGTTCAGCACACGCAGCAACCCAAAATTCATGCGTTCCGGGTTATAGTAGCGCGCAAAACTGAATGTATGGTGAGAATCGAGCCAGCCATGGTTTGCATGGCCTCTCGTATTTGCTTTATGAATTACTTTCTTGCTCATAGTTTATGAATTATTATTTCCAGATACCATTAAATACTAACTCCTGCAGCGGCTTTCGGTTACGTGGAGCTACTTCGCGTGCCTTCAGGTGATCCGGCAGCTGGCTTGGGTCGCCTAGATAACCAATTGCCATCATACTTACCGGTTCGTATCCTTCGGGTATGCCCAGCACTTCGCGTGCTTTATCGGCACTAAAACCACCCATTATATGCAGGTGTAGTCCAAGCTCTGTTGCCTGCAATGCCAGATTAGCTGTTGCCATACCTGTATCGTGCCAGGCATAGGCATTCCGGTTTCCGTTGTTGCTATAGTTCGCTTTAGCTACGCTAAGTATAAGCACAGGCGCATTTTTTGCCCAAAGCTGGTTTGCTTCTACCAAGCAGCTAAGCAGTTTTTCATAAGCTTCTGGGTTATTCTTAGTTGCAAACACAAAACGCCATGGTTGCTCATTCATAGCAGAAGGAGCCCAACGGGCAGCTTCAAATATTGCTTCCAATTTTTCATCTTCTACCGGTTTGCTGTCGAATGCTCTGGGGCTCCAACGGTCCTGTATCAGATTATGCACTTCTATTTTATTTTCTGTTTCAATCATAGTATTCATTAGATCAGCTTTTGCCATATAAAGATACAAAAGTATTTAATGTATATACATTTAATGTACGTACAAAGTTTAATTTTATTCAATTATTTTTGATGTGTTGCTGGTAAAAGAACCTAAACAGGAAGTATGGTTAGCACAAGATGCAGATAGAAGTCTGAAGTTTTGGTTTTTATTTTTTTAATGTCTGAATCAGGATTTCCGGGATTAGTGGATGGACAGGATACTAAAGTATTTGGGACGGTTCTCTGCTCCTGCTAGCATCTGGGTTATATTTTATAGTTACTTTGGTCCAACCACCCCTTTATCCCCTCCTTGTCTAAGGCGAGGAGTTTTTCCTCGTACAAGCTTACACCCCTGTAGTCCCCTCAAGGGGACAGTTTTGTCTTTGCTATAGCTTCAAGTATAATTTTATAGTTACAGACCATGAGCGGACAGGTGGTGACCTGTCCCTACGGATCTACATTGCAGGAGAAGCTAAGAGCTAATATTTCTCTATTAACTGAGGCAGCTACTATCGAAATGATCACAGGCTTTGGGTGGAGCGCCTTTGATTTGTTGCGGTGCCGAAGGCAACACGAGCACAGCGAGGGGAGCTTCAAATCAGCAGCGCGATGCCCGAAGACGGGGCCCCGCGGCCGTGAGGGCACCAAAGCCAACTATAAAACGGTAGGTAAGTAAAGCTCCCAAGATTAGAAGCTACTATGAAAGTAAAGCTTGGTTTAAGATGTAGGAAACTTTAGCTATAGTATATCAGACGCTCACAGGAGCTGCGCACGCTGCTAGGTCTTTACCTATCACTCAAAATGACAAATAGAATCTATAGGACATATAAGATCTCTCGGCTACGCTCTAAATGACAAATACTAAACTATAAACCTAGCTTTCTGAGCGCCAGCAGGCAAAGCGCAACCGAACCTGAAACATTGATCTGACCACTCAGCACCATATGCTCCACCTCCTGAACAGGTACGTGCAGCACTTCTATACTTTCCGATTCGTCGAGATCCTGTTCCGCAATTTTGTAGGCATCGCGGGCTAGGTAGAAGTATATTTTGTTTGTGTCTTTGGTAGGGTTGTCGATCACTTCGGCTACCAGCTCCATGTTATCAGAAGTATAGCCGGTTTCTTCCAGCATCTCGCGGCGGGCAGCCTCCAGGGGGTTGTTTTCGTGGTCATCTATCACACCACCGGGTAATTCAATAAAAATATTAGCAGCAGCATGCTTGTACTGTTTCACAAATATCACCTGCCCATCTTCCGTAACCGGGAAAGTAAGCACTACATCCGGACGCACACTCACATAGTAATCATCCAGCACCATGCCGTTTGGCAGCTCCACTTCGTCGCGGCGCAGCTTGTACCACTTCTCATTAAAAACCAGTTCCGATTTCAGTACTTTCCAATGTTTGGAACTTGGGATATGTTTGTTTGCAGACATGGGTGCAAGTTATAGTTAATCGGCGTAAAAAAGCCACACTTACTTTTCAGTGAGCGCGGCGTTCGTTATAATGCTTGTTTATAGTTTTATTTTTTCCCATTCTGGCTGAGCATATACTCATTTTTGCCGGCTACTTTTTCTTTTACAGCTTCCTGCCAGTCCTGGCCTGTGGCCGATAAATACTCCGACTGGTTCCACTGCTGGTTTTGCTTAAGTTGCTCATCCACCTGCAGTATGTATAATTCGTGGCCTGGCTGTTCCTTTACTACAAAGCCGCAGGAGCGCATCATGGCTACTATAGCTGCATGGTTAGGTGCCCACCAGTTAGTCAGGTCTCCGGCCATTTTCTTTTCGATAAAAGCCATTTTGGGCCAGCCTTCATCCAGCATGCGTTCTCGGTCATTTATTCCAAAATCTTCCGGCACATCGGCTACTTCTTTACCCGGCATGGTCAGCGTTTGGAACACCATCATGTTGCGGCATTTTTGAGAAAGTATATCCAGGGAGAGCAGCGGGTACCGAAGGTGATAAAGCACACCCATGTACCAGATCAAGTCGAACTGGCGGTCCAGGCGGGTAACATCGTATACCTGCATCTGCTTCAGCTCTATTTTATCTTCCAGTCCAAACTGCTTAGCAGCCCATTCAGCCTGGCGCAGGTAATGCGGATCCACATCTATACCCAACACATTGGCCCCGCGTTTAGCGAGTTCTATACTATAAAAGCCGGCATTACAGCCAATGTCCAGCACATTCCAGCCACTCAAGTCAGCAGGCATAAACGGCTCCAGTTCCTTCCATTTAAAATTTGGAAAGTCGCCCAAACGGTGATTTGGTGCGGTCTGTTCCCCGTTTGGTAAATGCAGGTTATGAAACCATGGCCCCAACTGCTCTATCTCCGACATAATTTAATTTTAAGTGAGTGATTGAGTGAATGTGTGAAATAAAGTTTACTGCTAACTGTTTACTGTACTTACCGTCATAAGTTCCTGTGCGTAGCTTTCCAGTTCTTTGGCGCGGTGTGCTGCGGTGTGGTTGTTCATCACTTTTCTGCGGGCACGCTCGCCTATCATTTTACGCTCTGATTTGCAGATCTCACGCAGAAAACCCAGTGTATCTTTAGCTGAATAGGATACGAGTATCTCCTCCCCTATAGTAAACAAGCTATCCAGTCCGTCCCAGTAATCTGAGATGATCGGGGTGCAGCATGCCGCAGCTTCGAACAGGCGCACACTTGGTGAGTAGCCGGCCTTGATCATATCGGCGCGGGTAATGTTCTGTGTAAAGCGCTGGCTGTTGTAAAACTTGCGGTGCTCTGCCGGCGGCAGGTGATGGATATACTCTGTGTTGGCAGGCCATTGTATACTTGCCGGGTACTGCGGACCAGCTACCACAAAGCGTCCTGCAGGCCATTGGCGCGCTGCATCCAGCATCAGTTTTTCCAGTGGCGGCTGGCGGTCATCAGAGTAGGTACCCAGATATCCCAGATCCCATTTCACTTCCTGGTATTCCGGGTAGTATAGCTCCGTATCAAAAGAGCAGTAAAGGGCACGTGCTGCCGGCGAGCCATACTTTTTCTCCAGAAGGTCCAGTGTAGGGCCGCCTGTAAACGACAGGTACAGATCGTATTGCGGGATCAGGTTGGGATGCAGGTATTCGTAATCTTCTCGCTCCAGTTTGGCCAGCGTTACCGGGGTATCGATGTCGTAGAAAGCTTTAATACCATGAGCAGTTTGTATAGCCCACTCGCCTACCTGCACGCCTTCCGGCACATACGAACCAACTATAACCATATCCGCTTCGCGTACCTGTTCAGTAAAGCGCTGCTGCAGGTCATCCATCGAAGTATAAAGTTCGGTCTGGCAATAGTCAGGGTTTGGCAGGTCGCGGTGGTCGGCATACCAAGGCTTATCGCGCTCCAGGAAAAGAATGTTGTGGCCCCTGTTTTTAAGCTCGCGCACCAACCCGCGGAAGGTGGTAGCGTGGCCGTTGCCCCACGACGATGTAATGGTCAGGCCAAGTATTACGATGTTCATGCCAGTGCTTCGTTTGGTTGTTTTACTTTCGCGTATAGCAGTTGCTCGAGCTGCTCCGCACGGTGATTATACGTGTGCGCAGCCAGTACTTTTTTATAGGCTGCCTCTCCTATTGCTTTCGCTTTTTCTTCGGTCAGATCGGCAAGTATAGTTGCTACTTCAGCGCCATCTTTTGCTACCAGTATTTCCTTATCCGGCTCAAAAAAGAAGTCGATGCCTTCCCAGTAATCCGTAATGATGCAAGCCCCTGCACCGGCTGCTTCGAACACGCGCGTAGCCGGCGAGAAACCATAGCGGGCCATACTTTCGCGGCTGATGTTAAGTACAGCTTTTGGCGTACAGTTAAAAGCATTGTGCTCATGAGTGTACACGTGGCCAATATAGTTCACGTTTTCGCTCAGGTGCTTATCGCCCCAGCCGCTGCCGCCAAGTATAAACTTCTTATCCGGGTTAGCTTTTGCAGGCTTCAGGAAAAACTCTTCTACACGTGCTTCGCGGTCTGGCAAGCGGTTACCTAAAAAGGCAAGGTCGCAGGCAAAGCGCTCGTCTGGCTCCACCGGGAAGTGGGTGGCAGTATCCAAAGCATTATAGATCGGTACACACTTTTTAGCTCCCAACGCTTCGTAAGCATTTACTACAGGGTCGCCGCCGCCATAGGTCAGGATCATGTCGTATTGCGGAATGTAGGTCAGGAACGGGTCCACCAGGTTGTTGTGCACGCGATCCAGCGTAGCCGGGGCATCCACATCCCAGAAAACCACCAGCCTGTCATCAGTCTGCAGTTTCAGCACTTCGCGCTCCAGCAGTTCATCAAACACACCCACGCCGCTGGCTTTTACTACCATGTCGGCTTCTGCGGCCTGTGCCAAGCATTTGTACACCGCATCTTCCGTAGCTTCGTACACCACTACTTTTGCCCAGTCCGGGTCGTCCATGTCGCGGTTTTGCTGGCGGTCGTAGGCATCAGGCTCATAAAATGTAACCTGGTGGCCACGCTCGCTAAGTGCACGAACTATACCTCTGTAGTAGGTAGCTGCTCCGTTCCAGTAAGCTGATACCAGGCTGGAGCCGAAGAAGGCGATATTGAGTTTTTTAGATTTCATGCAAGGTTTTTTCTTTTGCGGAAGTATAGATTTTAGATGCAGGTATGCCCAGTTCTTCACACACTTTTTCCAATTCGTTTACGCGGTGGGCACAGGTATGGCGGTTGCGTATCGTTTCCAGGCCATGCGCGGCCACTTCATTTGCTTTGTCAGGATTATTAAGTATAGTTTGCAGGTGCTGTTTCATTTCTTCGCCGGTGCGAGCTATCAGGAAATCTTTTCCCGGTGTGAACAGGTTTTCAGCATCATCCCAAGGCGAAGAGATCAGCGGAATGCCACAGGCCATTGCTTCAAAAGGTCGTATAGTTGGGATACCCGGAAGTGCTTCTACATAAGGTCTGCGGGGCACATGTACAGTTACTTTATACTTTGCAAACTCTTCGGCAGCTTTATAGTTTGGCAGCCAGCCACCGTATTTTATTCCGGCATCGGCCAGTGCTTTGCGTGCATGTTCCGGGTAGCGCACACCGTAAATCTTTGCTTTCAGACCCAGCTCTTTTACCGGATTTATCAAAAACTCGTGCAGCTCGGCTGTACGCTCTTCGTCGCCCCAGTTGCCGATCCACACCAGGTCGCCTTCATACTCTTTTCGTTCGTGCGGATAAAAAACCGAGGTATCAGCGGCTTCGTGCCAGGTCCAGGCGTTGGTGGTCCAACCTTCCTGCAAGTATAGATTTTTGATCACCTCGCCAAAGGCCAATACACCATCATAATGGGTCAGTTCATACTTGGCCATACTTTCGCGCTCGGTTACGGCACGGTGGTGGGTATCGTGGAAGATAAGTTTATACTTGCCGCTTTTAGCGCGGTGTTCACCAATGCGCTTTACCAGGTCATGTTCGCTCCATTCGTGTACCAGTACGAGGTCGGCATCAGCCAGTACATCATCCAGGTTTATGCTTTCAAGCTTGTAAAAATTGGTGCTGATGCCAAGGTAATACTGCTGTAGCTCTTCCAGTTTCTCCTCTCCATAACCCTCTACTAAGTTTTGCAGGCTCCAGCCGTTTTCCGGTTCGTATACTTTTACCTGATGACCACGCTCCTGCAACTCCCCGACTATACCTCTTAAAAAATGCGCGTTACCGTGGTTCCAGTCAGAAAGTATAGAATGGTAGAAAAGGACTAGCTTCATGTGCTAATTTTGATTTAGTGAGTAATTGAGTGAATTTGTTATTGTTAAACTTTGAATGAATGGTGGGTATAGTCGTCATTTCAGATGCAGCGAGAAATCTATCAGAGAATCTGAGATAGATCTCTCCCGCTGATCGAGGTGACAAAGGAATTATTCACCCATTCAAAATTCAGTTATTCAGAATTTGGCTTAAGCAGTTACAGGTTCGTTGAGCAATTGTCTGTAGATGTGATTGTAATCCTGTGCCATCTGATCAGCGGTGTAGCCATGCGAGCGCTTTACAGAGCGGCAGGCCATAATGTTACGGCAGAATTCATCTTCTATAAGCCCGTTTATGGAATCGCGCAATTCATCAGCATTGTTAGGGTCGGCATACTTGGCAGCATTTCCCCATATCTCTGCCTGGCTCTCTGTTTTGCCCACTACCAACGCACAACCCGACATAGCGGCCTCTAAAATTGTTAAGCCAAACGGCTCATATTTTGCTGGCAGCGCATAAATAGATGCCCGGGATAACCAGTCTGATACTTCTTTAGTAGTTAGCTTACCGAGGAAATGTACGTTCTCCAGTTCTACTGTTTTACCGGTAGCCGGATGTTTATCGTCGCCGGCAATGTAAACCGGCCATTGCAGCTCAGCAGCAATGTGAGCAAGCATCGAAATGTTCTTAGCTTCGTCCCAAACACGACCCAGGCTAAAAACAAAAGGCTCTTTTCTACCAAACTGGAAATGATGCTGCCCGCGACCATTATAAACTACGCTGCTCTTTCTGAATGGCCCGTATAGTTCTTCGGCCTGGTGCAACATGGCCTGTGTTGGTGCCACTACCACATCAGCAGCCTGTAATCCTTTTTTAACAAGCTCTTTATACTTGTTCCATTCTTTAGGAGCCTCTTCGTCTTTCACGGCCTTCCACCAGCTCAGCACACAAGAGTGTACCACCGCAACAACAGGTTTTCCCCAATCCAGGGCAGCGTGCGCCATACCATTCAGGTGAATAAGGTCCGGCTGTATTTCATCTCTCAGTTGCAGCAGCCATTCCCCGGCCTTTTCTACATCTTCCCAGGGGTTATCCATCCACTCCAGCTTAAAGTCGCTTTCGTAAATGGTAAGGTTGCTGATGGCAGCGGCCTCTTCGCGTTGTTCTTCGGACATGCGGCCTCCCATGGTAGCTACTGCTACCTGTGTTCCTGTCTGCTCCAGTGCTCTGGTCAGTTCCAGCGTATAGGTCCAGACGCCGCCAACCGTATCGGCTGTCATTAAAATCTTCGAAGGGTGGTGATGATGTACTTCCATGATATTATCTCCCGTAAATTTTATCTAATACTTCTGCTACTCTCACAAATTCTTCGGCCTCTTCGTTAAAGCCTTCGCCTTTAGCCAGACGTTCTGCCCAGTCCACTCCTGCTCTTCCCGACCAATCATCAGGTGGTGAGCACAATACCTCTGTTTTAGTACCGTAATAGCGCTCGGCTACAAAATCGTAAAAAGACCCGTTGGTGTTTTTCAAGGCTACGCCGCCTTCTGTGCCATAAAATGTAGCGTTGATGATGGCTTCCTGGCCTGCTGGTAAATTCCAGGAACAGGTTAGCTGCAGATGTGTGCCGGTTGCTAAGGCTATACTTGCTGTGGCATAATCTTCTACCTTGCCTTCGGCCATACTTATAGGTTTGCCTTTTGCAAATAGCTGGCTGTGCACTTCCTTTACTTCCGGGAAGTTCAGCGACCATAAGGCCAGGTCTACCAGGTGCACGCCAAGGTCTATTACACAGCCGCCACCAGAAAGTTTCTGTTCATAAAACCAGGCTTTATCCGGGCCATAGGCATTATGAAAAACCAGCTCTACCGCATAAATATGGCCTAACTCACCTGACTGCACCACCTTGTATACTTCCTGCATGGCTTTTGTGTAGCGGTACGACAGGTCCACGCCTAACAGTTTGTTATGGCTGCGGGCAGTATCTACTACACGGCGGGTTTCTTCTATGTTACGGCCAAGGGGCTTCTGGCAGAAAACAGCTTTACCTGCTTCCAGGGCCAGCATACTTTGCTCAGCATGAAAAGCACTTGGCGTAGCGATCACTACTCCATCTACTTCAGGTTCATTAATGACGGCTTCCAACGAATTTACCTGTGTAGCTCCAGGAGCACTTTTCAGGGCTTCAGATGCATTTTGAGGCAAGGTATCAGCTATAAAAGCCACTTCGCCGGCTCCATTTTTTGCTATCACTTCCATGCGGTTTCGGCCAATCCAGCCGACACCTAAAAAGCCTAGTTTAGGTTTGGTTGATGTCGCCGAAGAAGGGATAACTGTATGTTGTTCCTGATCAAGTATAGTTTCCTGCATGTACTAAAAAGTTATTAAGGCCTTCACAAATCCATCAGGGCGTGATGTCAGATCATGAAAGGCTTCGCCAATATTTTCTAAAGTATAGGTATGGGTGTAGAGCTTTTCAGGATCGATGGCACCCTGCTCCACGGCTATAACTGCTGCTTTTATACCTTTGATGTACTCCTGTGGGTCCCGTTCGTGTGCGTTTATCACATCCAGGCCACGCCAGTTCCAGAGTTGGATGTTTACCTGCCGCATGCCATCCTGATGAAAACCAGCGATAATGAGTTTGCCGCGTTCTGCGGTAAGTTCGCCGGCCAGGTTAAGCGGCCATTCTTTTCCGGTGCACTCTACTACGCGTTCGCAGAACTTTCCGTTGGTCAGTTCACTAACTTTTTGAATAATTTTATAGTGATCATCCATTTTGATCACCTCATCTGCACCACATTGTTTTGCCACATCCAAAGAGAAGTCGCGCTGGGAAATAGCTATAACCCGTGCTCCCGCATTTTTGGCCAGTTGCACCAGCAAAGCCCCCAGAAAGCCAATACCAAGTATAGCTACTGTTTGCCCTGCTGAAATATCGCTGCGCTTGAAGATGTTCATGGCACAACCCAACGGCTCTCCCGGAAAAGGCTTACCCGCCAACGTATCAGGCAGCTTCACCACCTTATCAGCATCGGCTATGTCGTAAGCAGCATATGATTTATAAGACAGCGCTGCTACGCGATCACCGACTTTTACATCGGTTACGCCTTCGCCAACGGCATCTACCAAGCCCCAGCCTTCGTGTCCCGGATTGCCGGCCTCTACGGGGTAGTTAAACCACTCCCGGCCTTCCCACACCGGTATGTTAGACGCGCACAAACCGCAGCCTTCCAGCTTAACCCGAACCTGGTTTGCGCCGGGTTCGGGCAGCGGTACTTCCTGAACTTCCACAGTTTTAGGAGCCGTTAGTACTGCAGCCTGCATAGTGGCAACATAAGTTTGTGTGGCTGTTTTTTTTTCTGTTGTAAGGGTGTCTTGGTGTTGCATCAGGCTACAGCTACTTTATTTTCTGTTTCAACTTTTTCTTCGATGTCTGCTTTTTCAGAGGTCAGGATCATTGGCACCTGCAAGCCACGGTTTTCGCACAGCCACTGATAAAGCTTTGCCACACCCTCCTGCACATTGTGCTTCGGATACCAGCCGGTTGCTTCCTGAAACTTGCGTGTATCGGAAACATAATAGTGCTGATCTCCGGGGCGCCAGTCTCCAAACGAAAGTGCAATCTTCTTGCCCCTGTACTTACCTATAGTTTTAAGCAGTTCAAGCAGGCTTACCGTATTCTCGGGGCCGCCGCCAATGTTAAAGGCTTGTCCTTTTATGCTAGGCATGTGCTCCTGCGCCAGTAAAAATGCATCTACCAGATCTTCTACAAAAAGGATATCCCGAACTTGCTTGCCATCTCCATAGATACTGACAGGCTTACCTTCTATGGCCCGGATAGCAAAATGAGCAACCCAGCCCTGGTCTTCGTTGCCATACTGGTGAGGACCATAAATACAGCTCATCCGGAAAACAACGGCAGGTATATCATAGGTGCGGGCGTAGTCGATCACATACTGGTCGGCAGCTCCTTTAGAGCAACCATACGGACTATGAAAGTCGAGTACGCGTGCCTCACTGATTCCGTTTTCTTTTATATTCTCATCTGCAGGGTAATAGCGTGATCCATTTGAAATGAATTTAAGGTCTTCCAGGCCGCCGTATACTTTGTTAGTGGATGTGAACACCAGCGGTGGCGGGTTATCCTGTTCTCTGATCGCTTCCAATAAGTTGATAATGCCACGCGCATTAACTTCAAAATCGTTGAGCGGCAGGTCGAGAGATGTGGTTACGGCTACCTGTGCCGCAAAATGGAAAACAGCTTCGGCACGTTTCATTACTTTACGCACCGTTTGCAGGTCGCGAATGTCCCCAACGTATACTTCCAGCTTATGGCCATAGGTGTCATGCAGCCATTGCAGGTTCTGCTCTACCCCGTCGCGGTTCAGGTTATCGAATATCATTACACGCTTTCCATCATCCAGCAGCCGCTTCGCGAGGTTGGTACCCACAAATCCGGCTCCACCTGTAATTAATGTATAAGGTGCTGTGTCTTCAGCTAAGGTGCGTTTAATAAAATCCAACTGATCCAGTTTTTCGATGCCGTGTTTTGCCCATAGCCTGTAAAGCAGTTTAGTTGAACCATCAGATTTTTTCAATCCAAAATGATACTCCCGGTCATCAAGGTGGAAACCGGCTACCGTAGGCAGGTTGGCATCCAAGTCGCTGATACCATACCAATATACCCGTGTAGCATCTGCTTTCAGAGCTTCTTTAAATTCCTGTACTTGCTTGAATTCATCATGCTGCCAGGTCGAAAAGCCGGCTTCAGTAATCCAGAGTTCGGCTTTGCAGTTGTTCTGGTTCATTACCTCCCGCACTGCTTTTATCTTTTCTTCCCAGCCATCCCATACCTGGTCGAACACATATGGGAAACCATGTATACCTACGGCATCAATGTACTGCATCACGCCGTGGTCGAACATGCTCTGCAACCAGTTGGGGTCTATCGGGCTCATGCCTCCCAGCAATGTTTTTTTACCACGCTGCTGGCACCAGTAGGCTGCACCACCCACCATTTCGGCAAATTTGTTCCAGCCATAGTCTAAGGTAAAATCATACTCTACTTGGTTATTTGGCTCGTTCCATAGTTCTACCCACTCAAAGTGTTGCCCATGGTCGGTGATGAATACATCCAGGAAATCGGCATAGGCTTTTTTATCTTTTGGTGGTGCCGATGTGCGGGGCTTTTCACCTATACTTGGTGGAGTATACAGAAAGCATGGAAGTATATTTATTTCTTTAGCCAGCGTAGGTATCAACCAATCGTACCAGCTCTTTCCTTCCGGAGTATAATAGTCGGCCCAGGATACACCGGTGCGCAGTTCAGTTACCCCCAGTTCCTTCAGGTCTTTTAACACCTGCATTACATGCTCCCGCTCCCCAGGTCTGAACCATTCAACAAGCCCTACAACAGGAAAAGTATTCTTTACTGTATTATTATGCATTTTCATAATCTGTAATTCTGATTCTTGTTGAGAAGGATATTAAACTGTAAGACCCCGGGCAGCCAGTTCGGCGCTCGCTTCGCTTACACGGTCATAGGCAATCTGCCCTTCGAGCCAGTCAGCCAGTTCTTCCAGGCCACCATTAAATTCTACCTGCGGATAAAAGCCCAGTATCTGTTTTGCTTTAGAGATATCGGCGTAGCAATGTCTGATATCACCTACTCTATACTTGCCGGTAACTTCCGCGACTAAGTGCTCTTTGTTCATTACTGTTGCCAGGCGCTCAGCAATCTCACTTATAGTATAGTTGTTTCCGCTGCCCACGTTAAATACATGGCCATTCGCTTCGTCTTTTTCCATTGCCAGGCGACAAGCTAAAGCCACATCACGCACATGCACAAAGTCGCGCTGCTGGTAGCCATCTTCAAAAATCATTGGGGAGTTGTTGTTCAGGAACCGGGATGCAAAAATGGCCAGCACACCAGTATAAGGGTTAGATAATGCCTGCCGCGTGCCATACACATTAAAGAACCGCATGGCTACTGTTGGTATGTTATAAGCGCGCCCTACCATTAAGCAAAGGCGCTCCTGGTCGTATTTGGAAAGTGCGTAAACCGATGATAAACAAGGGGTTTTGGTTTCGGGGGTGTGAAGCGGCTCTAATTGATTGCCTGCAGCATCGTAAAGTTCCCAATTGGCAGCTTTCAGTTGTTCCAGCGGTCGTTCTTCAGCGGTTACCACTTCGCCCTGCTGGTTCTTATACAGCCCCTCGCCATAGATGCTCATGCTGCTGGCCACTACCAGCTTTTTAACAGGGTTCTTGATCAGGGCTTCCAGCAATACAGCAGTGCCAATATTGTTGACGTCTGTATACTCTTTTATCTCATACATGCTCTGCCCAACGCCTACCATTGCTGCAAAGTGGTAAACTATATCCACACCTTCCAGGGCACGTTTTACATCTTCCGGGTTGCGCACATCCCCTACCATCAGTTCAACATCTTCGTGCAGGTATTCAGGCCGCCCGCAGTCTTTGCCATGCACCTGTTCGCTCAGGTTATCCAGCGCTCTTACACTATAGCCATGCTTCAGTAATTCATCCGCCAAATGAGAACCAATAAAGCCGGCTCCGCCTGTTATCAAGACTTTGTTTTTCATAGTTTATATGTGTTGTTTGTAATCAAAAGCTAAAATGGCTGCGCAGTTGGCCTTATAGTAATATGGTTCGCAGAAACCCCCTCAGGCTGTTGCAATGCATAAAGCACTGCATCTGCTACCGCCTCAGGCGATAAAGCTCCATAACCTATACTCTCAACCGTCTGACTTCCAGATATCGTATTTTCAAAAAAAGCTGTGTCCGTAACTCCGGGCGCAACTACCGTTACTCTTACAAAAGGCAGTACCTCCAGGCGCAGTGTTTCTGCCACTACCTCCAGCGCAGTTTTGGTTGCAGCATAAATACCACCATAGGTATAAGCCTTTCCGGCAGCTACCGACGAAATGATCACCACATCGCCTTTGCCTTTCTCCAGCATAGCCGGCACAAAAGCCCGGATCAGCCGGAGTGTACCTAACAGGTTTGTTTCAATTACCTGCTTCCACTTTTCGGGGTCACCTTCCGTAAGCTTCTCGTGCACGCCACGGCCAGCACTACATACCAGTATATCTGGCAGTCCCAACTTTCTATTTAATTCTGTAAACAAAGTGTCTGTGGCAGGTGCGGAGACCACATCACTTTTAATGTATAAGGGCTCTTGAGGCAGGGTATCGGGGAGGTTCAGATCAGCAACAGCCGTTTTTACGCCATGTTCCAGTAGTTTTGCAGCAATCGCTTTACCAATACCGGAAGCCCCACCACTAACTAATGCTTTTCTACCTCTCAGGTCCTGCACGCTATATTTAAAATTTAATATTTAAGTATAGTTTTTAGTAATTTATCGTGATAGGTACAAACGTAACGGAAGCAAATTGGGTTGTTGATGCTGAAATACGACTATATTTTCATAGCTTAATTTGCGGGTATATTTGCTGCAAACACACTTTTAGTTACAGTAAAACTTCTGCTGCTGCCTTTGGTATTGCACTACTGTTTGCTATATAGTAGCTTGGCTGTTGCACTTTTAATTTAAGTAAACACTTACCTTGTCCATGAACTTTGAAAAAGACCTGTATCTCGAAGATGATCATGTATTACTTCGCCCGATCAAGCCAGGTGACCTGGAGCAACTACAGCCAATAGCCCTAGATGCAGATACCTGGCGCTGGTACGTTACGCGCATTGCTAACATACAGGACCTGGAAGAGTGGGCACAGGCAGCATTTAATGACAGGCGTGACCACAAGCGCTACCCTTTTGTGATAGTTGATAAAGCTACCGGAAAACTTGCTGCCAGCACCGCTTATGGTAACATCTCAGCGTTTGATAAGCGACTTGAGATCGGCTGGACATGGCTGGGCGAGGATTTCAGAAGTACGGGGCTGAACAGACACTGTAAGTTCCTGCTGCTGAGCTATGCTTTTGACGTGCTGCAGTATGAACGGGTAGAGCTGAAAACAGACGTGCTGAATATCCGATCCCGGAAAGCTATACTTAAAATAGGGGCCACAGAAGAAGGTACGTTGCGCAGCCATATGTTAATGCACAACGGCCGCCGGCGCGACACAATTTATTATAGTATTCTTCGGCCGGAATGGCCTGCTATAAAAGCTACCATATTTACAGATTTAACCTTTACCTGTACACAAGTATAACTTACATCGTATAGTTGGTGTAATTCATCGGCTATACTTTGGAAACTCCTGCTCCTAAACGTATTTTCCTGATCAGGCATGCCAGACCACAGGTTTCCGGCAAAGGTCTGTTTAATGCTGCACGCGCCCGGCAGTATATAACAGATTATGATGCAGCACAGGTAGAAGAATTTATACTTGCCCACGAAGCCCTTCCTTATAAGCAGATCACCAAAGTACACTGCAGTACCTTGGTCCGCTCGCAACTTACTGCCAAGGCTATTTTCGGAGATGATGTTAATCTGATCATCGACCATAATTTCCGGGAGTTTGAGCGCAAAATATTCTCTCTTCCACTCCTGCAATTACCTATCAATCTCTGGTTAGTAGGCGCGCGTATTCTCTGGTTCCTGGGGCTTAATAGCCGTGGTATCGAAACCTTTAAAGAGGCGCGCCATCGTGCACGAGCCGCCGCAAAACAACTTTCTGAAGAAGCTGAACGCGAAACTATAGCCGTTTTGGTAGCTCACGGGCTATTAAACTTCTTTATAAGACGCGAATTAAAACGATTAGGCTGGCAAATTTCTGTGAAAGGAGGCAGCGGTTTTATTAGTGTAAACGGGTTTGAAAGAGCTTAAAAGCCAATAAGTTATAAAAAATAACCTCAAAATATAAATCTAATAGCATTATATACGTATGAAGCTGTATTAAGCAGATGGAAAGGTGCCCCTGCATTACCTTTTCCCTGGTTTTTATACTGCAGGTTATTATTAATCACTTCAAATCATACCCATCATGAAGAGAAATTTACTGTTAATTCTCCTTTTTGTCTGTGCGCTTACAAGCAGCGCCTGGGCTCAGGCACTTGTCGTGTCAGGAAGGGTGACATCAGCAACCGACGGTACAGCCCTACCCGGCGTAACTGTACTTGAAAAAGGGTCTACTAACGGGGTTACAACCAACAGCTCGGGAGAATATCAACTAACTGTTAGCCCCAACGCAGTACTGCAATTCAGATTTGTAGGTCTTACTACACAGGAAATTCCTGTAAACGGGCGGTCAAGTATAAATGTACAGATGAGCTCGGATGAACAGCAACTGAAGGAAGTAGTAGTTGTGGGGTATGGTACTCAGCTGAAACAGGAACTGACAGGTAACGTTGCCCAAATATCCGGAGAGCAGATAGCCAACGTTCCGGCTCCATCCCTGGAATCGGCATTGCAAGGCCGTGCTGCTGGTGTTTACATAAACCAGGGTAGTGGTAAGTTAGGTTCCGGTATAAATATCCGCGTACGTGGTGCTGCTTCTGTATCGGCAAGTAACCAACCGCTTTATGTGGTAGATGGTATACCTGTAACCTCCACTGACCTGGGCTCAACCAACGCTGAGCCGCTAAACCCGATAGCGGATATCAACCCGAATGATATCGAATCTATTGAGATTCTGAAAGATGCCTCAGCTGCCGCTATTTATGGATCCAGAGCATCAAACGGGGTAGTAATTATCACAACTAAGCGCGGTAAGGCAGGTAAAACAAACGTTAACTTTAACTACTATACCGGCTGGAGCAAGCCAACCAAGATCAGGGAATTTCTGAACGCAGAGCAATACATTGAGCTATTTACAGAAGCAGCTGAAAATTCAGATATCGACCCAGCTGACATATTCGATTTTTTTGGGCTGGATATAAACTCAGAAGTTGACCAGAACTGGGACGAAGAGCCATTTCAGAATGGAAGTGTATCGCAGTATGAAGTATCTCTGAATGGCGGTAGTGATAAGACTCGTTTCTACATAAACGGTAACTATAACACAACGGATGGTATTATAGTTGGTAACGAGTTTGACAGAGCAACAGGCCGCATAAACATAGATCATTCTATATCAGACAGATTCAGATTAGGAACCAACCTATCCCTGATCCGCACCCTGAACAAACGTGTATCTGATGACAATGCTTTTTCTAACCCGATTCAGCTTAATGCGTTACCACCTATCCAGCCCAAAATAGACCCTGAAACAGGTGAACTTAACAGACGCACATTATACTATAATAACCTTATAGACCAACGAGATGGCTTTAACGATGCCCTCACTTACAGAACTATAAGCACTGGTTACTTGGAGTTTGATATACTTTCTAACCTGCAGTTCAGAACAGAACATGGTATAGATTTCCTTAATCTTCAGGAAGAACTATACTTAGGCAGGCTGACAGAAGATGGCGGCCCATCAGGTTATGGTTATAATGCCCAGTTTACCTCCAGTAACTATAACACTAACAATACACTAAACTACAATACTGTACTAAGCGATGTTCATAAACTGGACTTCCTGGTAGGTTTCAGTTATCAGAATGCAAATTCCAATGGCTCTTCTGTTGAAGCCAGAGGTTTCCCAAGCGACAAATTTCAAAAGATCGCAAGTGCTTCCCGTATTATTAGCGGCAGCTCTACCGGCACAGATTATGCATTCCTGTCTTACTTTACCCGCGCTAATTATGTACTGAACGAGAAATACTTGTTTAGTGGAAGTGTGCGTGTAGACGGTTCATCCAGGTTTGGTGAGGATAATCGTTTTGGTACCTTCCCTGCTGCATCTGCAGGCTGGATCATGACAGGAGAAGATTTCCTGAGCGAAAATAAAGTAGTAAGTTTCCTGAAATTACGTGCGAGCTATGGCCTTACCGGTAATGCTGAAATAGCCAACTTTGCACCACTTGCACTTTACAGTGCATCTGCCTACGAAGAAGAATCCGGCCTTGTACCAAGCCAGCTACCTAACCCTGACCTGCGCTGGGAGAAGACAAAACAGTTCGATATAGGTTTAGACTATGGTTTATTTAACGACCGTATTACCGGTGAAATAGATTACTATGTTAAAAATACAGATGACCTTCTGCTGAACCTGCCTTTACCTGCTACCGGTGGCTATACCTTCATTACAAAAAACATTGGCAAACTGGAGAACAAAGGTTTTGAGTTTGTGATAAACACCCAGAACCTGGTCGGAGAATTTAGCTGGAACACTAACTTCAATATAGCATTCAACCGGAACGAGGTTACAGACTTAGGTGGCAATACCATTTTCGGTGATTCCAGGGGATTAGGTCAGATCCGTGAAGGTGAGCCAATGGCTGTTTTCTGGGGTCCGAAATACGCTGGTGTTGACCCGGATAATGGTGATGCTCTATACTATGTTCGTGCCGGCAGCGATGAAATAACAAACGATTATAGTTTAGCAGAAGATCAGAAAGTAGGTGACCCGAACCCCAAAGCCATAGGGGGTTTAACTAACACCTTCTCTTATAAAGGATTTGACCTGAACGTATTGATGCAGTTTGTAACCGGTAATGACATTTATAACATGGCTGGATTCTTCCAGTCAGTAAACGCAGACTTCTTCGATAACCAGACCCTTGACCAACTGGATCGCTGGCAGAAACCAGGTGATATTACAGACGTGCCACAAGCCAGGTTATTTGGTGGAAATGGTTCCGGCACATCCTCAAGATGGGTGCAGGATGGATCATTCCTGAGAATTAACCAGGTGAATCTAGGTTATAAACTGCCTGATAACTGGATAAGCAAAGCAAAAATGACATCAGCACGTGTTTATTTGCAGGCAACTAACCTGCATACCTTTACCGATTATGATGGCTATGACCCGGAAGTAAACACTACTTACTTCGGACGCAGCAACGTAATGCTTGGCCACGATTTTTATACACCTCCGTTGGCAAAAACATTTACTATTGGCGTAAACCTGGGGCTATAACCAACCTTAAAATCATCTGATATGAAACTGAAAAATATATTACTGGCATTTATACTAACGTCAAGTCTTGGAGTCACCTCCTGTGATGACCTGCTCGATGTTGAACCGCAACAGTCTATTGATGCGAGAGATGCGATCAATACACCTGAGGATTTGCAGGGCGCTGTAATTGGTATGTATTCTATACTTGGCGAACCTGAACTGTATGGTACCAACCTGTTATTATTGCCAGAACTACAAGGCTCTGAAGAAAATCTAACCTGGTTAGGTACTTTTGCAGGTTACCGCCAGGTGAGTTTAAAAAACATGACTGCTGATAACTCTGAAGCACAACGCACCTGGATTACTGCTTATGAAGGTATAAACCTGGCCAACATTGTTCTGAGTAAGCTGGATATAATGGAAGACCCTGATGAGCGCGACCGTGTAGAAGGCGAGGCACTGTTTGTAAGAGGTATCCTGCATTTTGAGTTGGTAAGGATGTATGCCAAAGCCTGGAATGATGGAGACCCTACTAACGCTAATGAAAATCCGGGAATACCAATACGGTTAACACCTACAACTACTGAAGCTGAGGCAGCCCAGTTACCGACACGCGGCTCAGTAGCAGATGTATATGCCCAGGTGCTGGAAGACCTGCAAGCTGCAAAAGAACTACTACCAGAGCGAAACGACGAGCGGGCTAATACTTATGCAGCAAGCGCCTTTTTATCAAGGGTATACCTGCAACAGCAAAACTATGCTGGTGCCCGCGACGAAGCCAACAGAGTAATTGAAGAAGGAGGTTTTGAACTTAACCCATCTGTAACATCCATTTTCAGGAACGATAACACTGCCGAGGCTATTTTTGAGATACAGCAGAACGACCAGAACAACGCGGGCTCTGCCAACGATGGTCTTGCTACATTTTATGCTGACCTGGAAGGTATAGGTCGTGCCGATATAAGTGTGAATACAGAGTTCTCAGATGAGAACCCGAACCGCTACACTACTTATGATTTGTATGAAGAAGATGATGCGCGATTAAATCAGCTCTTTTATGAAGGCTTCAACTTTGGAGCCATCACAACGGGTAAATGGACAAGCCCTGGGCAAAATATTCCGGTTGTGCGCCTGGCAGAAATGTACCTGACCCGTGCTGAGGCAAATTTCAGGCTGGGTACAACTGTTGGAGCCACTCCCCTGGAAGATATCAACACCATCAGAATACGTGCTGGCCTGAACCCTTTACTCATCGTTACACTGGATAGAATCCTGCTGGAGCGACGTTTAGAACTAGCTTTCGAGGGCTTCCGGATTCATGACCTGAAACGTACCGAAACTGACCTGATTGGTCGTGATCCAGAAAATGGGGCTGAAGAATATGTAATTCCCTGGAATGCTGCTGAACTGATTTACCCGATACCAAGACGTGAAATAGACGCCAGCAAAGGATCGTTGAAACAGAATGAAGGCTATTAAGTTTGATAGCTTAGCTGAACTACAAAAAAGGCTCCTTACAAAGAGGAGCCTTTGCTTTTAAACTGAAATATAAATTGAGTTAAGTTAAAGTATAGATCTGAAATTAAGATTAATTTGCATCATGTTTAATCTATACTTTATCTATGAAGCTAACTTTTACCATTTCCCTTGCGGTTGCCCTGCTACTATACTTTCCTGAACGGGCTTTTTCTCAAAACAATACCGACGGTGCAGCCAGTAAAACGGTGTACGAGTATGTAGAAACCATGCCTAGTTACAATGGTGGTCAGGATGCTATGCTAAAGTACTTGTCTAGTAGTATTCCTTATACAAATGCTCAGGCGCAGGGGCTAGTAGTTGTTAGTTTTGTAGTTGATACTGATGGGAGTGTAAATCAGGTAAAAGTATTGAAGAGCCTGCATCCTAAACTGGATTCTGTTTGTGTGCAGTCTGTGAAGAACATGAGTGGCCACTGGACATCTGGTTACCAAAAAGGCAAGCCTGTTGCTGTGCGCTATACCTTACCGGTAAAATTCACAAATAATAGCTCCGGGTCTTCGACCGACAAACAGGATATGCCCGAGTTTACAGGTGGCCGAACCGCTTTCGAGAACTTTATGTATCGGAAAGCGAAATATCCTAAAGGCGCTAAAAAGCACGGTACAATATATGTTTCATTTATCATCAATGAAGATGGCTCTCTATCTGACTACGCGCTGCAGAACAGCCTTGAACCTATACTTGATGAAGAGGCTCTTAGATTAGCTAAACTGACTGAAGGCAAATGGATACCTATTGAAAAAGACGGTAAAAAAGTGAAGATAAGGTATACCATGCCGGTAGTATTTTAACCTGTAAACTTCTATAACAAAAAAAGCCCGCTGCCAAAGTATAGCAGCGGGCTTTTTTATGAAGTATAGCCTGACTAAAACTCCCAGTCGTTGTTAAGGATGGAAATAGCGTGGTAGGCAGTCATATCGTACTGGCATGGCACCACTGAAACATAGTTGTTCACAATAGCCCATTCGTCGGTATCTTCTCCTTTGTCGTGGTTTACAAAGCTGCCTGTCATCCAGAAGTAGCGGCGGTTACGTGGGTCTAGTCGCTCATCAAACTCTTCCTGCCACTTGGCATGTGCCTGCCGGCAGATCTTTATACCTTTTATTTCTTCATCGCTTTTCTTCGGGAAGTTCACATTCAGGGCTGTATTTTCCGGGATCGGGTTTTTGAGTGCCTGGCGGATGATCTGCTCCACAAAAGGCTCGGTATGCGAAAAATCTGCTTCGTGGCCATAATCACAAAGCGAGAAGCCAATAGCTGGCAGGCCTTCTATGGCAGCCTCAATAGCCGCTGACATAGTGCCGGAATATAATACGCTTATACTTGAGTTAGAGCCGTGGTTAATGCCGCTTACTACCAGGTCAGGTTTGCGGTCTTTCAGTACATGGTGCTTGGCCAGTTTCACGCAATCTGCCGGGGTGCCGGAGCATTCATAGGCTTCTATACCCAGGTCATCAAAAGCAATGGATTTATCCAGGCGCAGCGTGTTACCAATTGTAATGGCATGTCCCATTCCTGACTGAGGCCCGTCCGGTGCAACCACTACTACCTCTCCTACCTTCATGGCTACCTCAACCAAAGTGCGTATGCCCGGAGCCGTTATGCCATCGTCGTTCGAAATGAGAATCAGTGGTTTAGCCATTTTTATTATTTTTAGTTGATGTAGAACAAAATAAACGAATTTGTTTTTCGTGCTAATATACGACAACCCGATGCAGGTCATCAAGGTTTAACAATCTTTTAATACCCGAATACTGAAGCTATGATTATCAAAAACATATTTTACGCAATACTGCTGGGGGTGGGCATGGCCGCCTGTCTCTCGCAGAACGATAAGAGCGGAGAAGGAGAAACGGCCGGCACTACCCCTGAGCAATCCGCTACTGAAATAACAGAGCAAAATATAACCCCTACAGCTGAACAACTACAGATTGCGCCAGACCGTGTCGGCTTTATAACTATAGGTCAGAATATAGAACAGATGCGCCAGGCCATACCTGCCGGTTTTACTATAACAGACACCACGTTGCAGCAGGAAGGAATGCAGGCAACAGCCTATATTATAAAGCCGGACCAGCAAACAAAAGGTATACTTGTAGAGCAGCAATGTAAGCAGGACTGTAATGTCTGGCGGCTTAATGTACAATCAGATTTATATAAAACAGCTAAGGGAGTACATGTTGGCTCCACTTACAGCGAAGTACAGAACATACACCCGATAAGCACTGTAACACTGGCTGATGGCGGACTAGTAGCAGTTGCAAAAGACGGTGGAATGACATTTGTTTTAGAAACGGCACAGATTCCTGCCAACCAGCGCGCTCGTCTTACTCCTGCCACTGTACCAGCCAATACTCCGGTTAAAGCCATTCTTGTATATTAGTAGTTTGCAATATTTAAAGTGAATTAGTATTATTGCTGAATGGCACTACTTCGCTCCCGTTACAAGTATAAAGATCTTGGTCTGCTGATACTACGCATCGGTATCGGTTTAATGTTTGTTATTCATGGCTGGCCCAAGCTTACCGGCGGACCCGAAAAGTGGGAACAGATAGGTAAAACTATGGAAATGATGGGCATTGATTTTGCACCGGTGTTCTGGGGTTTTATGGCTGGCTTCGCCGAAGTAGTGGGCGGTTTCCTGATCATGTTCGGGTTCTTTTTCCGTATCGCCTGTGCACTGCTGGTAATCACTATGCTGGTAGCTACCGCACGGCACATGTCAGAAGGGGATGGCTTTGGTGGTTATTCTCATTCACTGGAAGCTGCCATTCTTTTCTTTTCGCTTCTATTTATCGGCCCCGGCAAGTATAGCCTGGATAAAGCTATTTTCCCGGGTAAAAAAGACCGCAGAATTTACTAACACCCTCCGATATAAAGTATAACTCCTGCCACACACAAGTATAGCTTTTGTATGGCAGGAGTTTTTTATTTACTGATTCTTCAATTGCCTTACTTAGAACACAATGGTTTTCTCCCTGAAAATCCTTTAAATTACAGTCTCAACATTACAAGCTATACTTACCAATGTTAACCACGCTACTTTTAGCTGCGCTGCTAACGACAGGCACACCCGATAAAACTGACCTGAAAACACCTTACGAAAAAGGAAACGGCAACACTACCGCCACCTACGACGAAACCATAAACTGGTACAAAAATTTTGATAAGGCATATGATGAGGTAAAAATGGTGCCTTACGGGTATACCGATTCAGGTCGTATGCTGCACCTGGTCATAGTTTCTACGGATAAGGATTTTGACCCTGCTTCTGTTAAAAACAAGAACAAGCGTGTGCTGCTGATACAGAATGGCATACACCCAGGGGAGCCGGAAGGTATAGATGCGACCATGATGCTGGCCCGCGACTACCTGCAGGACAAGAACAAGCGCAAACAGCTGGATAACGTGGTGCTGGCCATTATTCCTGTTTACAACATTGGCGGTGCGCTAAACCGAAACAGCCATACCCGCACCAACCAGAACGGACCGGAAGAATACGGTTTTCGTGGCAACTCCCGTAACCTGGACCTGAACCGCGACTATATTAAAACAGATTCCCGAAACGCTAAGCTATTTCACCTGGTATTCCGCGACTGGGACCCCGATGTGTTTATGGATAATCATACTTCAAACGGAGCCGATTACCAGCACGTGATGACGCTGATCGCTACGCAGCACAACAAACTGAACCCAACTCTGGCAAAGTACCTGAACGAGAAGATGGTACCCACTCTTTATAGTGGCATGAAACAGGATAAATTTCCGATGGTACCTTATATGAACCATGCAGGCGATACGCCAGATGAAGGTATAATCGGCTTTATGGAATCGCCACGCTATGCAACAGGGTATACTACGCTTTATAACACACTCGGTTTTGTGCCGGAAACCCACATGCTAAAGCCTTTCGACCAGCGTGTAAAAGCTACCTACAAGCTGATGGAAAACATGATTGAAACAGTACACCGCGATGCTGACGAGATCGGGAAATTACGCGCCAAAGCCAAACAGGAAACCCTGCAGCAGCAGAACTTCGCCCTTAACTGGGAGCTCGATACCACCAAAGTTGATAAGATTCCTTTTATGGGATATGCCGCCAAGTATAAAACGAGTGAAGTGAGCGGAACAGAACGCCTGTACTACGACCGCAAAGCACCATACAGCAAGAACATCAACTACTATAATACTTTTAAACCTACCACTACTGTACAGAAGCCGGTAGCCTACATTATACCTTTTGCCTGGCACGAGGTTATTGATCGACTGAAGACTAACAAGGTAGAGATGCAGCAACTAACCCGTGATACAACTATAACGGTAGACACCTACTACATTACAGACTATAAAACCGGCCAGCGCGCTTACGAAGGCCATTACCTGCACACCGATGTAAAAGTTGAGCCGCGTACCCTAAAGCGCCAGTTTCTGAAAGGAGATTATGTGGTATACCTGAACCAGGAAGCCAATCGTTTTTTAGTTGAAGTGCTCGAGCCACAGGGTGTAGACTCCTACTTCGCCTGGAACTTCTTCGATTCAATCCTGATGCAGAAAGAGTACTTTTCCAGCTACGTGTTCGAAGACCTGGCAGCAGAATACCTGAAGCAAAACCCGAAACTGCGGGAGCAACTGGAAGAGCGTAAAAAGAAGGACCCTGAGTTTGCAAAGAATGGGCGTGCGCAGCTGGACTTCGTTTACCGCAATACCCCGCACTACGAGTTTACACACAACATGTACCCCGTAGGACGACTGATGCAGGACGTAAAGCTGCCTCTGTAAAGTATAGATTATGCTAAAGTATAAAAGCCACCTTAACAGGTGGCTTTTTTGTTTTCAGCCCAAAACTTAGCAGGCAGAGTTTATACTTAGCCAACAGCCAAACCATAGCCCACTACCCAAGTATAAATTATACTATAGTTTATACCTATGGAATTACCGCACGGCTTTCAGAAGATGATAGACTTTGGGCTGGTAGAAGCACTGCTGGGTCGCCGGTCGCGCCGCTTTTTTATGGGTGCCGAGATCCCCGATGGTGTATTTACTTATAAGTCCAGGCATGAGCCGGTACCGCTGTCAGAACTGGAAAAGCTGCTTGTACTAGGGGCATGTGCCGGTAATACCAGCTGGCATCATATGATCTTCCGGGCACAACGGTATGCCCCGCACCTTTCAAACTATGCCGCTGCTGCCGGTGGTCGCACCTTTCCTTCAGCGGCCGGCTTCCATACCAGCATGACCTTTTTTACCGATGATGAAGGTGTTTACGTGCTAAATAACCGCGACGCGCCTGCCAGTGCCGAGCGTGA